>JAUIII010000019.1 GCA_030431855.1 bacterium | reverse complement strand
TCATTATACGGGTGAACGAACCGCATCAAGGTCGTTCGTCCCATTGGTAAACGTCAAGGGGCGCTCCACCTTGACCCAGTTCGTTGCAGCCCGTCGCCCTCTGACAGAGAGGCAGAAAGCCCTCTCGTAAAGCAAGGAGGGTCTTATGGACACCGAAACAGTACAAAACGAAACATCAATGAAAATCGCACAGCTCAATGATGCGGCTCGCTCAAATGCAGCGAACTACATGGCAACGCGAGGCATCATGTCACTAGATGAAGTGACTATCAGTGATATCTTTGTCGCCGTACAGGACTTTAGTAAGTTTACGGAAGACAACGATCCGTACGGAGAGCATGATTTTGGCTCGTTTACGGTTGCCGGTAATAAAGTCTTTTGGAAAATAGACTACTATCAGCAAGATCTGTCCGGAGGATGCGATCCACTCGACCTGGATTGTCGTCGAGTGTTGACCATCATGTTAGCCGAGGAGTATTAGCTCCTCAGTTTTCGTTTCGTCCTGAGCATGACGATAAACGGCTCATTTTTTAATTTTAGGAGGACGTTATGAATATTGAGGATCACATCATACGTGAAGAATACAGCCATCGTGGCGGAGGCTGTGAGCTAGACTTGACTGAGTTTGGCTATGAAGACGAGTTTTTAAGTGCCTACCAGAATTATCTGGGTGGCGGCATGCTTGGCTCGATCGGTAATAGTTGTACTGTTGAGGATTGGCACAAAGATGAAAAGCTCGTCAAACTCGCCGAGCGTCTGCGAGACTACTATACCGACCGTATGCATGAGTATGACTGTATCGATGAATACAACGAGATGGTTGAGGGGCGACCCGTCAGCTACCCGGGGCTGTAAGCAGCCCATTGTCCTAGGTAAGACGTAAAACTGCCTCCTAAGAAAAATACCCACTGGCCACACCATGCGAACAGCTCCGTTGGAGCTATCCGCATCGTGCATCCAGTTCAAATGCAACGACACGCTCCGTACTTACCCCCTCGACCTCACATTGCGTACCGCAAGTGAGGTTCTCGGGTGCAAGAACGCATCATGTCATAGACGCGCCTACCGCCGCGACATCGGTTACTTGTTTTTTGATCGTTGCCACGCCAAGCTCGTCAGGTGGTACGTACTGTCTACGACAGAACGTACACACCTGCCAACCCTGCCGGACAACAAAATCTCAGAGTGCCGTATGAAACGAAGCAGGCGTAACCATTACCCGTGCGTAAACTTACGGGCAATCGTCACGCATTCCCATACTCGATAACTATGCGAAAAGCTTAACGTATTCTTTCGGTTTAAGGGGTGAAGACCACGGTGAGACGATGGGCTTATCGAATGATTCAAGAGCGGCAGCGATGATCGGTAGTTCATCGTCTTCTAAGCCCATACCCTCTAACTTCTTACTGGTAGTGTAGAGAAAGCTATACTTGGCAGAATGATCTTTAAGGATAAAGCATATAGTAGGATAGGTGTCGCCATCCCACCCCTCATCTTCACTATGGGTGATGATTTCATCGAGACGTTTACGGACGATATAAAGCGGCTTGTCGTCTACGATGACTACTACAGCCTCTTTACCGTCTGATGTGCGTATATATAGGTCTGGGCGGTTTTTAGGGAACTGCTGAAAGCGGTTGATCTCCGTCTTCGAGAAAATGTCCGAGCCGTCTGGCAAGTATTTCATAATAGACACGTAGCATTGCATGAGCTTCATACTGTGTTCAATAAAATCGTCAGTCATCTCATCATTTTTGTACAGGGCATGTACGGCAGATTCTTTTGCCTCCATGAGCTTTTTGACGGTCGTCACGCCGCTTTTATTTAAGTAATAGTAGGCAGGCTTTCTATCAATCCGATACTTTGCCTTGTAGACTTTTATAACTAACTTTTTACTTACTAATTGCTCTAAGACTTGATAGACACCCTCTCTACGAATACCCATAACATCTGCTAATAACCCTGCTGATACAAATCTGAACTTGAATAATAACTTTAGAATACGTTGCTGTTGACCTGTTAGTTTTTGACTGTTTTCGTCGCTGCTCATAACCACTTCTCTTTCCTATACGTAGTATATATAAAGGGAGAGTAAAAAGTAAATATCTGTATCTGTTAAATAATACCGAATTACTACCTATGCACAGTAAGTAAATAATACAGCGATAATGTACTTAATTAGTATTGCTTTTTATTTTAATTAGTAATACTATTTATATAGAGGTTGTACGTTAATAATTCGGCTAGTTACAGGTAAAGGAGGGGTATATGGTTGACCGTGAATTACTCGAAAAGGAAGCCTTAGCAGAAGTGTGCGCTTGCTGGTATTACGACCTAGCAGACACGCTCTATGAGACGCCTGATGAGGACTTACAAGCTATCGTGAGACATACCGTTACATGCAATACATGTGGCAACTAAATAGCAATACATGTTAAAATAGGGGCAAATGTCCAGAAAGATAGTTAGCATGCAAATCCGTGTTACCGACGACCTGCGCGAGCGAGCAAAGGCCGTGGCGAAGCAAAAAGGGCTTACACTTAGTGAGCTAGTAGTTCAATTACTAGCGAGCACTGGAGACAAGCAACTAAAAGAGTTAGCAAAGAAAGAGCTCAAGGAACGACCAAAACCAGGACGGCCTTGGGATAAATAAAGCCTGTACCTAGTCGAATTGTTAAGACGTCATCCTTGGACGTCTTTTACTTTGGGGGTAGACATGAGTGGAATGAAGGCATTTCATAACGTAGTAGCAATTCTAACAAAACAGTTCAAGGTTGATACTGAGGCTATCGAAGAGCTCCGTATCATCCTAGAGAAGCAACAGAACCGTGAAGTAACAATCGAAGAGGCTGAAACAGTTGGCCGAAGTTTGATCAACGTTGTTGAGACACTAGCAAACGGCCGTACGATTGTTGCACACAAGGAGGATCAAAATGGAGGATAAAAATACTGCTGTCATACTGGCACGAGTATCATCAAAGTCGCAAGAGGACGAGGGTTATTCCCTCGATTCTCAATTAAAGCTCCTTGCTGGATACTGCCAGACCAACAACCTAAGGGTTGTGAAGATATATAAAATAGCCGAGACGGCCTCTAAAGAGCAGAGCCGTAAAATATTTAGTGAACTCTTATCCTACCTCCATAAGAACAATATCTACAATTTAGCCGTCGAAAAGACCGACCGCCTCACTCGTAATATGAAAGACGCGGTAGCTATAGACGACTGGCTGCAAGATAACCCCGATCGTATGCTACACGCGGTCAAAGAAAACCTAAAACTACACAAAGAGTCCAAGTCGGACGTAAAGTTTATGTGGAACATCCACCTAGCTGTTGCGAAGAAGTACACCGACAACTTACGCGAAGAGGCGATGAAAGGCTGGGCGGAAAAACTAGCTCAAGGCCACATGCCATCACGTCCTCCTATCGGCTATATGACGGCCATACAGAATGGAAAGCGCATCCATATACCAGATCCAAAGATCGCGCCAATTGTTCAGCAGGCCTTTGAGCTATATCTACAGCCGAACCAGACCATAGCCACCGTCCAAGCTTTTCTAGCGCAAGCAGGTGTTGCAACGTATACGGGCAGACCTCTTGTGCTAGATGCAGTACACCGACTTCTTAAGAATCGCTACTACATTGGTATCATTGACTTCAATAACGAGACCTATCCGGGCGTACATGACCCAATTATCGGCAAAGAGACGTTCAATGCAGTACAAGCAAAGATGCACCACAAGAGACCAGCAAAACAACGCAAGCTTAACCCTATATTGAAGAATATTCTTACTTGCGGCTACTGCTCAAAAACAATCACTTGGGAGAAGCAAAAAGGTCATCTGTATGGTGCTTGTCAGAGAGATCTCAAGGAGTGTAAAAATAACAAATATCTACGCGAAGAGTTGGCGCATGAGACACTTATCGAAAAGCTTGATGAACTGATTTGTCCTTCACCTGAGATTGTAGGATGGCTCGTGGATCAGTTAGAGGACGAATACAAGACCTCGAACGATGCTGCGGAAGAATACCGCAAGTCACTTGAAACTAAGTTAGAGAGGCTATCTAGGATGGACGATATGCTATACGACGACAAGCTTGCTGGCGACATAACCAAGGAACGCTACGAGACCAAACACAAGAGCATCCTAGAGCAGATCCAGGCTACTAAAGACGACCTAGCTATAGCCGACTCTACAAGCGCCCAGCGCCATGAGGAAGCCATAGACCTAATCAAGCTGACTCAGACCGCAACAGACGAGTATTTGGACTCAGATATTCCGAGTGAAGCGAAACGCTCAATTTTAACCGAATTATTCGAATCCGTGACATTGAAAGACAATTCCGTATCTGTTAAATACACGTTCTTTGCAGAATCAGTCGCTAAAAGAAGCAGTAAAACAAAGGAAATTATGGAGGAGCAAAATATGCTTAACCGAACCGACAAAGATGATGAAAATAACAGAGGCGAAACAAACAAAAAAGACCTCAAAAATGAGATCTATCCTGTTTGGCAGGGGTAGCAGGACTCGAACCTGCGACACCTGGTTTTGGAGACCAGTGCTCTAGCCGCTGAGCTATACCCCTTCGGTTGCCTCGTGACATTGTAGCAAACAGAGGCGGTAATGAAAAGCTACTTGGTCTTGGACAGTTTTACTGCGCGCGAGAATCGCTTTTCAGCCACAGGATCGGCCCAGCGTGCAATCGGCGTGTACGCCATTATCTGTCGACTACGGGGGCGGCGCTCGTCAATCGCCTTTAAGTTCTCGATGACATATTTTTCAATCAACCATTCACGACCAGGCGGCGTCTCCCCCGTGACTACAATATGCCACATTCCCTCACCCCATGGTTCCGTGTGGCTGATTTTCAGAGGTTTTGCGAGCATCATAGGACCTGTCGGTAGGCTGCTAATCACGTTCTTTACAAATGTCTCTCCCCGTTCTACATCGCGAACAAAAATATCGACCGCCATACTCCGGACACCCTTGGGGGTAATATGTACGCCATCAATCTTCTGGTTGTGTAGAATTATGATCTCGCCACTGATGGTTCTAAGACGCGTTGATCGCAATGTGAGTCGCTCGACAACACCCGATACATCGATAAAGGGCTCTACTTTGATGTAGTCGCCAACGTTGAACCAGCCTTCAGCAATCATCGTCATGCCAGCAGTGATGTCTCTCAGCCATGTACCCACAGTTTGCCCTGCTATCACAATAAAGATTGCACTAGCACCAATTGCGGCAAAGCCACTATCGCTTATGATCTTGCTACCTTCTGGGCTAATGGTACGCCATGCAATATAGGCAATCACTACTACCACGAATACGCGTATAACCGCCACAGTAACACCTAGATAGGTTTCTACCTGTCTCAAACGGAGGGTCTGCGCGTAGTCGGTAGCATTATCTGAGCGAAGCGAAACCCGCTTTGCGAGCCATACGAATATGTTTGCGATGTACTTACTTAGCCAGTAGGCAGCAAAAACAGAAGCTACAAGCACCAGCAACGAGCGAAATGCGCCGGGGGTGAGTAGTGTCTTCTCGGTTACATCGATACTTCTGGATATGTATTCGCTAAATATTTCCATCAGAAAACTATTGTAGCTAAAGACGCTGTAAAATCAAGCGTTTTTCATCTGTTTTACTAGTTGTCAAAGCATAAGCGGCGAGCTATAATGAAGCCAGCAATCAACCAAAAGGAGTGGGTGGGTCAAATAATACCTACAAACAAAAATGAACATCTTAATGCTTGGCTGGGAATTGCCTCCGCACAACAGCGGTGGCTTAGGTGTTGCGTGTTACCACATGTCGAAAGCCTTGGCGATAAATGGTGCGAGCATTGATTTTGTCGTACCTTACACTGCCCTGCATCCAAACACTGATTTCATGCGCGTACATGCCGCGACCCCTGTAAAGCCACTCCAGCGCTACGGGCTTGGCGCCTACGATAGTGCTGCTGCCGAGTATAAAAGCCTCTCCGAGTCAGACCTCGAGGATCTATCCAGCATTCGTGGTGTGCAGAAGCGCTATGTACGTTTTGTAGAACAACATGTCAACAGAACTGCTCCCGATGCTATCCATGCACACGATTGGCTCACTATGGAGGCAGGTATGCGCGCAAAAGAGATCACTGGGGCGCCGCTTATCGTCCACGTTCATGCGACAGAGTTTGATAGATCTGGCGAATTATACGGAAACCCCATCGTTCATGAAATCGAATATCAAGGGTTAATGATGGCAGATCGTATCATCGCGGTTTCTACAATCACAAAGAATTTGATCATTCACCGCTACCATATTCCCGCAGATAAAATTGAGGTCGTTCACAATGCGTTTGACGTGGATAGCTTCCTCGGCTACGAATACGACAGGCGGACATACCGCTACCTTGAGAGTTTGAAGGCTGAAGGCTACACCGTCGTCGCGACTGTCACAAGATTTACCGTTCAAAAAGGTCTGACTCATTTCCTCAAGGCGGCAGCACGCGCTTGTGAAAAATATGACAAGCTTGTATTTCTGTTAGCGGGAGATGGCGAACAGCGCGACGAACTACTCGCTCTCAGCGCCGATCTTGGAATAGCCGATAAAGTGCTGTTCACGGGCTTTGTAAGAGGCCGGCAATGGCGTGATGCCTATAACGTCGCAGATATTTTTGTCATGAGTTCTGTGAGCGAGCCATTCGGCCTAACGGCACTAGAGGCTGCTCATCATGACAATGCCCTGATAATTAGCCGTCAATGCGGCGTTGGCGAGGTACTCGGTAGCGTATTCCGATTTGATTTCTGGGACAGCGATCTCCTGGCAGACCAAATTGTAGCAGTAGCAACGTCACAGGCTTTGAAAAAAGAACTGACTGAGAATGTTAAACGCGAATATGCTCGCATGTCATGGCACGATGTCGCAGCCAAGTGTATGAGTATTTACCAGACTGCACGTGTAGGAGCTGCTATATGAGCCGGCGCGGGATAACACTTTACCTCCATGTTCACCAGCCTGAACGTGTGCGAGACTACAGTATTTTTGACGTTTCGCAACAACACGACTATTTCTCTGAAACTGGTAATAACGAACGAAACAACCGTGCTGTGTTTGAAAAAGTAGCGAATAAGTCATATCGACCGATGAATAGCCTGCTGCAAAAACTGCTCGATACACACCCCGAGTTCAAATTATCGCTTAGTATCACTGGTACTTTCCTAGAGCAATGCGAACAGTGGGCGCCCGATGTCCTGGATAGCTTTAAGCAACTCGTTGCAAGTGGTCGGGTTGAAATTGTTGCTGAAACCTACTATCACAGTCTCGCCTTCTTCTACTCTCGAGACGAATTTGAGAAACAAGTCGTTGCACATAAACAAAAAATCAGAGACATATTTGGCGTTGAAACAAACGTATTTCGTAACACGGAGCTTGCGTATAACGATGAGTTAGCACGCTGGGCAGATAGCTATGGGTTCAAGGGGATCCTCGCAGAAGGCTGGGATGCCGTGTTGGGATGGCGTAGCCCCAATTACCTTTACAAACCGAGTGGCACACGGAACATCGGCTTGCTTCTGAAAAACTACAAGCTAAGCGATGATATTGCCTTCCGTTTCGGCAACAAAGACTGGAACGAATGGCCTCTGAGCGCTGATACATACACCGAGTGGGTACAAGCATCGGCTTCTGATAGCCCATTAATCAACCTTTTCATGGACTATGAAACTTTTGGCGAACACCAATGGGAAGACACGGGAATATTTAGCTTCTTCGAACACTTCGTTGCAAAATGGCTATCAAACAACGACAACCAGTTCTATACCGTTTCAGAGGCAATTGATGCTAATACTCCCGTCGACGAAGTATCTATGCCTCACACAGTTACTTGGGCAGACACAGAGCGTGACCTTTCCGCGTGGCTAGGAAATAGCATGCAACATGAAGCGATGCGTCACCTGTATGCACTTGAAAACGATGTAATGCGAAGTGGGAATATGCAGCTAGTGAGTGACTGGCGAAAATTGCAAACCTCCGACCATGCATACTACATGTGTACAAAGTGGTTTCGCGATGGCGACGTACATGCGTACTTCAGCCCATATGAGTCACCGTACGACGCGTTTCTATACTATATGAACGCGATTCGCGATATGCGCTGGCGCATTATGGCGTTGCACCACGAAGGAGCCAGTGATGGCTAGGCCTGTCGTGCTTAGTAATGGCGAACTACATGTTGGCATCAACAATTTCGGTTTAGTGCACGATTTTTACTTCCCTTACGTCGGCCTCGAAAATCATTCTGCAGGCAGAAGCTTGCGGCACAAGATTGGCGTATGGGTTGATGGAGTCATTAGCTGGCTTGATGATTCGAGCTGGGACGTGCAGCTGGATATCGCTGACTATGCTTTGGTTGGCAGCGGTACGGCGCGCAACGACGAACTGGGAATTATACTAGAGATGACAGACTTCGTTGACACGGAGGTCAGTGCCCTTATTCGTAAGTTTCACGTTGTAAATCTGCATGGCGAACATAGAAATATTCGTGTGTTCATGCACCAAGCGTTCACTATTGGCGATGCGCGCAGCAACACCGACACCGCGCAGTATTTGCCAGACAGCGACGCGTTACTTCACTACAGAGGCAAACGCGCATTTGTTATATCTGGCCAGACAACCGAAGGGCATAGTTTTGATCAGCATTCTATCGGCATTTTCGGCATTGAAGGCCACGAAGGCACCTACAAAGACGCAGAAGACGGTGAGCTTTCTGGCGGTAACGTGGAGCATGGTCAGGTGGATTCGATTATACGCTTCAGTCTCGATCTTGACGCACACGACTCGGCCCACGTGTCGTATTGGATAGCCGCAGGAACCTCTACCCGAGAGGCATTGTTTGTCCATAAACAAATCCAAGATTCCGGTGTTGATGAGAGATTGCATTCAGCGACGGCATGGTGGCACGAATGGCTAGAACCTGTCTTGAAAGTGTCAGAAGGATTACCTAGTCAACGCGCGAAGCGTTTTCGGCAGAGCGCTCTCGTGTTGAAGTCTCATATTGATAAGCGTGGTGCCGTAATGGCCAGTACAGACTCGGCGATGCTAAACTATTGGCGCGACGCCTACGCCTATTGTTGGCCGAGGGACGGTGCATATGTTTTATGGCCGCTCATTAGGCTTGGCTACGAGTCTGAACCCCGACGATTTTTCGAGTTCTGTAGACGCGCATTACATCCTTCAGGGTATTTAATGCATAAATACTACGCGGACGGCTCTATTGGCCCTAGCTGGCACCCTTATGTTCACGGGGAGGCCAACGCACCTCCTATTCAAGAAGATGAGACAGCTCTGGTGGTATTTATGTTTGCTCAGTTTTATCATATTCATCAAGATAAAAAGTTCTTACAGGATTCATACGAGAACTTTATAAAACGCATGGTTGAGTTTCTCGCCAGCTACATCGACGAAATAACAGGACTGCCCAAACCAAGCTATGATTTATGGGAAGAAAATTTCCTGACTACTACCTATACGGTGGCTGTTACGCATGCGGCACTCCTTGCGGCGAGTGAGCTTGCTGACGTAATGGAGGATGCTGAGAGTTCTGTGAAATGGAAGGCTGCTGCAGACGACATGGAAGTCGCCGCTCACAAACACCTGTACAATAACGAGCGTAAAGCATTCTATAAGGGCATCAACGTGGTCGACGGTGTAATTGAAAAGGACGACACCATAGATATCTCCAGTTTCTTCGGCGTATTCATGTACGGGCTTTTCCCTCTGGATAGCGACGAAGTAAGGCAGTGCTTTCAGACGATACAGAGAGTATTCGAACTAGACGAAGCAAGATTTGGCGTGCCCAGATATGAACATGATAACTACTGCCGCGTGAGCGAAGGTATTTTAGGCAACTGGTGGTTCATCACATCATTATGGCTTGCGCAGTATGCAAACGAAATAGATGATACTCTACGCTCAGAGGAGATACTTTCATGGGTAGAGAAGGTTGCCGGCAACAGAGCCATAATGGCGGAACAAGTGAATCCATTTGACGAAACCCAGCTCTCAGTCGCACCGCTCGTGTGGAGCCATGCCGAGTACATGGCTACCGTACTTGATAGCATCGCAGGAGACAATAATGAAACGTAGACTACACGCCACACGACGCATGCTTGCACGTGCACATCCCCGCAACCTACGCCGCCGTGTCAATCACAAGCGAATGATCCAGAGCTTTGCCGAACGTAGCAATATGGTCTACTTCGGCTTTGTAAGCCAACTCAGCGATGACCACCGTATTGTTCGAGGCCTCACAGTCTCTACCAAACACCACGATAGTCACTACTGCATCGGTACGTACCAGGGCTACGATGTAGTGTTTGTTGAGCGCAATGATACGCTACTAACTTCTGGTCATGAGCACACGTGGCATATCTTAGAGTTCGACCTTATGAATAAAGTTGATTTGCCTCACGTATTCATTGGGTCGCCTGTACATGGCAACGGCTTCCACTCGCTGCTAAAGGCAAAGTATTCTTCTATGATACCTGCTCAGCTGGGACTTATAGCGCCGTACCCCGAGGTATTCACCGAATATTTTAGTATGTACACCAATCCGTCGCAAGCCATTGCTGCCGAACAGCTCATTAGCCCAGACGCCGCGCAGATGATAGGTGCTCATTTTAAAGGTCTGGTTGTCGAGATTGTCGACACATCATTGTACGTCTACTCTGAAAAAGCTCATCTTACCGGAGGTCTGTTAGACACAATGATGGCGAACGGGACCTGGCTGGCCAAGTATATAGATGAAAAAAGCCAGCGTTTGTAGCTGGCGCTTCTCTTTTACAACTGAATCCTAGCCCTTACGAGCTTTTACTTCGTTTCGGCCAAGGTTCTTCTTGGTTTCCTCGTAAATCGCGTGCTTGCGTGCGATTGGGTCGTATTTGCGAAGGGTTAGCTTGCCTAAACCATTGCGCTGCTGAGTATTTACCGTAGTGTAGTACGTACGGTGGCCAGATAGCTGGCTCACTAAACCAATCAACTTTCGCTTTGTATTCTTCTTTGCCATAATTCTCTCTTAGAGTTAATATTGTAACTTCTAGCTATTGTAGCACTTTTAAAGCGAAATTGCTAGAGGTGTATGAAAACAAAATGGAGCCATCGTCGGGGCTTGAACCCGAGACCTCATCCTTACCATGGATGCGCTCTACCAACTGAGCTACGACGGCAACTGAATCTAGTTTACCAAGTAAACGGCCCTCTAGTAAAGGAGAGCCGTTCGCTATGGTACTGGGGGCAGGATTCGAACCTGCGAAGGCGAATGCCGACAGATTTACAGTCTGTTGTGTTTGACCGCTTCACTACCCCAGCTTGTTAAAATATGGAGCCGCTTCAGGGACTCGAACCCAGGACCTGCTGTTTACAAAACAGCTGCTCTAACCAACTGAGCTAAAGCGGCACGCCTTATTTACTCAAACAATTGTATCTAACAGAGGCGAAAATAGCAAGCTACATTACCACTTTACGAGGCTGCTTTACTCGCTTTGGTTGCCCAGCAGGAACCACCAGCTTGGCGGCCTCCTCGCGGAGCTTCATCGCTTGCTCTTCCTGCCCTGTTCGCTCGTAGGCGTCGGCAAGGATTGTGAGGCTTTGCGGATTCTTTTCAAGCTCCATAGCTCGCTCTAATGATACAATCATTTTTTTGTCATGCCCCATCTTCTCCTGTACTTTTGCGTATGCAATGTGGCGTGAGGCTACCTCTTCTTCCATACCGAGCGCTTGCTCGAATGCTAGCGCTGCCTTTTCGTACTGCTCAGTTTCAAAGTAAATCAACCCTACATTGTGCAAGCTAGAAGCGCTAGGTTCCAAGCTCTGAGCAATCTCAAAACATTCAATAGCATCTTCGTACGCCTGCTGCTTGGCGTACAAAATACCAAGCCTGTTGTATGCGGTGGCGTTGCGTTCATCGACTCGTAGAATGGTTAACAGCGCCTTTTCAGCACGTAAATACTTTTTATCTTTTAATGATTCCTGAGCAATCTCCCACAGACGCTCTAGACGTTCGGATATTTTATACGGAATATCGACAGCCACCTCATTGATGGTTTGTCGTTGATACAGTGCCCACGCCCCGAGTAGCGTTAGTAATAGTAAGCCTAACATTCTACACCGATTATACCACAGTAGTAGCTATCTGAAGGCGTACGTTGCCATTGCGCAGTAGTGACTCCTGAACATCAAGCAACCGCTCAATGCGTTGTATGGTGCTGTCATCAGGCTGAGCTTCAAGCGATGTTCGTAGCATATGAATGATCGCTGAAACAAGCTGCAGCGCCTCAGAGCGGTTGTTACCAAGATTTTGAGCGATAACTAGACGCTCGTAGGAATTCCCAGCTATATAATCGCGCGCAAGTCGAACACGCCGAGCTGCATCGTTGAGTGCAGCTGGGTTGCGCGCCAAACGATGTAAAAGCGCAGGGCGTCCGTCTGCTACATACAGCAATTGTCGTAGGGTAGCCTCGTCTCTAATGCCTAGTTGCTTGATAAAACGCGAGCTATGTATTGTATCTACAGGGGCTATGTGCAAGCGCTGCATACGAGAAAGTATAGTTGGTAGCAGCGCTTCAGGCGCATGGCTGGTTACAATAAAGTGAAGCGACCCTCCGGGTTCTTCTAGTAGCTTCAACAGCGCGTTTTGAGCAGCTTCAGACATAAAGTCTGCATCATCTATAATTGCGACAAGCTCTTTCGTGGATTTTGTTCTTGTTGTATCGTACAGGGAGCGAATACGTTCAACGCTGACTGTTGGAACGGCTGTTTTTGTCTTTGCCATGGGAGTTACCACATCTACCGTCTCGCCCCACTTATCTGCGAGCCATTTTGCTATCGTAGCTAGCCCCACACCCTCTAGGCCTGTTATCAGCAGTGCTTGTGGCTTAGATTCAACATAGCCATTTAACACGGCTTCTACAGATGGCTCTACCACGAGTTCTGTCATTTCACAGCCTCTAAAAACTCTGCTGGAACTGGGGCTTCAAATGTAACACGTTTGCGGCCAGGAATCGTAATTTCTAACCCAGCTGCGTGAAGATATAGTCGATCTGCCGGCTTGCCATACAATCTATCTCCACGGATAGGTGTACTGATATAGGCCATATGTACACGAAGTTGATGCGTACGCCCAGTTTTTGGCTGTAGAGTCGCTACGGCACGAGTATTTGTCGCTTGGTCGACTTTATAGTATGTCTGCGCAGGCTTTCCGTCTGCATGTACGCGAAATGTACTTGGCGTTTTTGGGTTACGTCCAATCGGAAGGTCGATCAAGGCCTCTGCTTCTTTGGGTACTCCATCGAGTACGGCTACATAGGTCTTTTTTGTTTTTCTCTCTGCAAACTGGCGAGCAAGTAACTTGGCTGCCTCGTCGTTTTTTGCGCCTATCAGTACCCCGCTCGTATCTCTGTCGAGCCGATGAATAATGCCCGGCCGATTGGTGTTTGCGTTGTATGTGCTTCGTTGCTTGAAGAAGTCCGCTACAGTAAATTCTTCTGTTATAGCGCCTTTCGCATGCGTCAGCACGCCGACAGGCTTGTTTATCACCACCACATTCTCGTCTTCGTAGATGATTGGTAGCTCACTAGTTGAAAAGTCAGGCTCGTTTGGCGGGTCTACTTGCACGTAGTCATCTTCGCCAAGCTCGTACTTCGGGCTATCTACTACCTCGCCGTTTACTTTCACTGCACCAGCTTTGATAAATTTCTGCCACGTACTACGTGAATGCTCTGGCCAAAACTGAGCAGTGTATTGGTCGAGTCGCATAGCTAGGCCTTCGGTCGCAAGCCGACCGCTTGTTGTACTTTCAAAAGAGTTGCATTCGCCTGCTGGTTCATTGCGATTTCTGATGATTCTAGCTTGGCGAGTACTGCGCTATCGTCGACACTAGCGAGTTTTGACTGGAAATCTGTCAGGAACATGCGTACCTCGTCTGCCACAACAGCCTTGAAGTCACCATAGCGTTCTTGCCCTTCGAAGTCTTTAGCTACGTCCTGTACGTCCTGGCCGCGAAGTAGCGCAAGGATGTCCAGCAGATTACTGATGCCTGGCTGGTTTTCGGGGTCATACGCCACACTTGCTTTATCATCTGTGGTAGCGCTCATAATCTTTTTTGCTGCAGCTTCTGGCTCGTCGCCAAGGAATATGACGCCTTTTCCGGTATCGTCGCTCTTGCTCATTTTTTTCGTTGGGTCTACCAAATCCATAATTCTTAGGCCTTGGTCTTTGCCAAAGAACTCGTGTTGCTTCGCAACTGGCTCTGGGATGACAAACAGGTCTCCGAAGCGACTATTCATCCTTTCGGCAATGTCGCGTGTAAACTCAAGGTGCTGCGTCTGGTCGTCTCCTACAGGCACGTAGCTAGCACCATACAGTAAAATGTCTGAGGCCATAAGTACAGGATAGTTAAATAAGCCCACACTCACAGATTCTTCTGCTCTCATGTTGGAATTACGAAAGCTTGATACATCTTCTGCATGATGTTTCATTGCCTCTAGCGCACCCATTAGTTCATCTTTTGATACTAGCTCAAGCTTTCTCCTATAGCCTTGAACATCTGGTATTTTTGCAGTAAAACCTAGTCTCGAGCCACTTTTATCCTTGAACTGAGTCATGCGTCGCATCTCACCAAATCCAGTAAAACAATCAAGTATCCACGTAAGTTCGCTGTGAGCCGGTACGTAGCTCTGCCGGTAGAGGTGCATGTTTGAGTTATCAAGCGGTAGTCCAGCCGCCACAAACAAGCGTGCATTGTGCAAAATCTGCTCATATAGCTCATCGTGATTAATCGGTGTCGTAAAGCTGTGAAGGTCTGGAATAAACATATTCACCTGAAACTCTTCACTGCGCGTTTTCGCCATGTCTACCATCGGCAGCATTGCACCGAAATAGTTTCCTATATGCAGGTCGTTATTCGCCCGCAGGCCGGTCAAAATTACTTGTTTAGTCATTACCTGTATTATACCGTATTTTATCTCTGTATTGACGGTTTATATTATTTTTGCTGTAATATATCAGTCCTGTACTCTCGATATGTGGAGGTGTATCCACTTGTCCAACGACAAGACCGTGGTTGTGATCGCGGCCCATGACATGGAGGCGATCGAACAGGCCTGGAGCCTGCTACCGAACAGCCTCGAGCAGATCGGCGTCACCATGTTCATGGCGATGAGCCAGGAGCTCGACTCCCAGCTCAGCGCCCTCGGAGGCGGCCAGATCGGTCGACTCATCGTGGTCACGAACGGGTTCGTGCTCGACGACCGACAGCCGATGCAAGGCGTTCGTCCGACGCACGTCTGCCAGATCCAGGCGACCCAGATGAGGTACCGCCACGGCGCGACGCTGCTCAACATGTGCACGCACGGCATGAAGCCCGGCGAGGACTCGCTACTCCCGCCCGTCGTCCTCCGCGAGGTGATGAGCTTACTGGGGGCAGAAGCGGCCTGAGCGCGAGTGCAGGACAAGGGTGCGCCGGCGAAAGCCTGTGCACCCGAAGTCCTTGAAACAAAAAATACACCGATACGTCGGTGTATTTTCTTTGGTACGAAGCGTTTTAACGTTTTGAGTACTGTTCACGCTTACGAGCAGATCGCAAGCCGTATTTCTTGCGCTCTTTCTCGCGTGGGTCACGCTTTAGGAACTCAGCTTTCTTCAGAGTCGTACGTAGGTCGCTGTGTTCAAGCGTCAGAGCTTTAGCTACAGCAAGTTTGATTGCATCAACTTGGCCGCTAAGACCACCACCACTTACGCGGATAGTGATGTCGAACTCTTTCTGCTTATTTACAAGTGCCAACGGGTCAGTTACTTCAGCGAGCAGCGTTTTGTTTCCTGAAAGGTACTCTAGCGCTGGTTTTTCGTTGATAGTTACCTCACCTTTACCTTTGTATAGACGAGCCCGAGCCGTTGCGCTCTTGCGTCGGCCGAGACCGTAGACGTATTTCTTGTCAGCCATTACTTAACCTCTACTTTCTGTGGTGTTTGCGCTGTGTGCGCGTGGTCGCTACCAGGGAATACTTTCAAACGCTTCATACGCTCAGCAGAAAGCTTGTTCTTCGGTAGCATGCCCTTTACCGCGTTTTCGATGATTCGCTCTGGGAATTTCTCACGAACTTCCTTCAAGCTAGCGTCTTTAATACCGCCAGGAAAGCCACTGTGACGATAGTAGATTTTCGCTTCTTCTTTATTACCAGTGACTGGTACTTCAGCTGCGTTAATTACTACTACATAGTCACCTCCATCGATGTGCGGGGTGTAGGTAGGTTTGTACTTGCCGATAAGGTACTTCGAAATCTCTGTCGAAAGACGTCCGAGCGGGAGGTCTT
>JAUIII010000018.1 GCA_030431855.1 bacterium | reverse complement strand
AGATGTAAACGACTGTGACCTGCAAAAGGTGGCCGATATTTTGCGCGACCTTGAGTTTCACAGCTTGATCAAACGACTGCCTAAAAACATGCAGCAGACAGCCGATACAAGCCTCTACTTTCACGAAGCAGACGAAGTAAATCTAACAGAAGTAGACTGGCCAGAGCAGGTCGTGATAGACGGTCCGTTTGTACTACACGCAGTAGAAGACGAGCTATGGGCGAGTTTCACAGACACGACTATTTCGAAAAAGAAGATAGCAAAGATAGATAAAAGTTTTTGGCGCGCCGTAGAATTTGGTACAGTGATTTCCTACGATGTGAAAGCCCTGTACCATACACTGGCTGCTGCTGGTGTAGAAGTACGCTTTAGCGACCTGCACGATATTCGCCAGGCGGCGTTCTTGCTCGACCCGCTGCGTCGTGATAGAAGCTTGGCTGGGCTGATTGGTGGGGAATTAGGAACGCCTATAGAAGAAGTGGCTGCTATGCGCCAGATTTACGGCTGGCAAGTGGCCGCGTTTGACGAAAAGCCAAAGGTAAAAGACATCGCCATGCGGTTTGATTTCCCACTCATCTATCATCTATTTGCCATGGAGCACTACGGCATAAAACTGGACACTGCGCTGCTAAAAAAGATGTCGAAAGAGCTGGGAGACGAACACGCAAAACTAGAACAAGAAATGTATTCAATGGCCGGCTACGAGTTCAATATCGCCAGCCCAGCCCAACTTTCAGAGGTGTTATTTACGAAACTACAGCTACCCACCACGGGGATAAAAAAGGGCAAAACTGGCTATAGCACTGGCCAAAAAGAGCTCGACAAACTGCGTGGCCAGCACCCAATCATCGAACTCATCGAAAAGACGCGCGAGCTGGCGAAGCTAAAGAACACCTACGTCGATACTCTGCCCGAACAAGTCGATGAGAACAGCCGACTGCATACCACGTTCAACCAAGACGTGGCTGCTACCGGGCGCCTATCTAGTACCACACCAAACCTGCAAAACATTCCGATACGTACCGACATGGGCCGGCGTATTCGCGAAGCCTTCGTGCCAGAAAAGGGCAATGTGTTTGTCAGTGCCGACTACAGCCAGTTCGAACTGCGCCTAGCTGCAGTGCTGGCAAACGACACCGAGCTAATAGAAGATTTCAATGGCAACGTAGATATTCACACCAAGACCGCGAGTGAAGTCTATGGCATACCGATGGAGCGTGTGACGAAAAACCAGCGCCGTGATGCCAAGGTGATCAATTTCGGTGTGCTGTATGGCATGAGCCCACATGGTTTGGCCGCGGCCACGGGTATGGCATTTATGGATGCGAAGAAGTTCATCGACCAATATTTCGAGTTACGAAAGCCAATCCGCAAATTTATAGACGACACACTGGAGAAGGCAAAGAATGAAGGCTACGTAGAAACCTTCCATGGTCGCCGTAGACCGACGCCAGACGTTAATTCATCGAACTTCATGGTGCGCGAAGGCGCCAAACGTGCTGCAGCCAATATGCCGATTCAGGGTACCGAAGCAGACCTGATGAAACTGGCGATGATACAAGTGGATGAGAACATGGGCGACCTGGGCACACAAGTACTACAGATTCACGACAGTATTTTAGTAGAATGTCCGGAAAAGAATGCTGAAAAAATCAGCGCAATTCTGAAAGAGACCATGGAAAACATCGCACCCGAGCTTGGTATCAAGCTGCAGGTAGATGTGCACACAGGTAAAAATTGGGGAGAGGTATAATGTCAGACTATTGGGAAGAGTTACACAAAAGGTATGATGGCCTTGGCTGGACAGAAAAGCCATCAATCTTCGCAGAAGAGATTGTTGAGTACTTGCCAAAAAATGGCACACTATTAGATTTGGGCGCAGGCCAGGGCCAGGACAGTGTTTACTTTGCTCAGGCAGGGTTTGCCGTTTTTTCGACTGATATTGAAGTTGGAATCATTGAAAGGGCAGATGAATATTCAAAGGAGTTTTTTGGTAAGCTGGATAAACCAAGACCAGGAATGCGCTTTCAGGTGGTCGATTTACAGAAGAAATTTCCATTTGAAGAGAATACTTTCAACATCGTTTACTCACACCTTGCACTTCACTATTTCAATAAAGAATCAACCGAAAAACTGTTTTCAGAGATATATCGAGTCTTGAAGCCTGGAGGTGTCCTGGCATTTCTCGTAAACTCCGTGAGTGACCCGGAGTTCAATACTGGTAAAAAGTTAGAAGAAGGCTATTTTGATACTGAAGGTACGCATAAACGCTATTTTAGCGTAAAAGATGCAAAGTATTTCGCTAAAAATTTCGATGTAATCTTGTGCGATGATCAGGGCGAAACTTACAAAGACCAAGACAAAGGTGTACATAACTTAATTCGGTTTGTCGGAAAGAAACTAGAGTGAACGAAGAAATCTACGCCAAAGGAAAACTATTCGAACTGGTGCAGCTGCCACAAGCAGATGGGCGGGTATTCGAAGTTGCCCGCAGGGCACCTGGTGTGCGCGTGATTATAGCCGACAAGGCGAACAAAAAAGTGTTGCTGACAAAAGAGTTCAGAAAGGAGCTAAACGCTTGGGACTACAGGCTGCCTGGCGGCAAAGTATTCAACACGCTAGACGAATACGAAGCGCACCGAGCCAGTGGCGAAGACATACTGAACGCCGCCAAGGCTAAGGCCAAAGGCGAAGCCGCCGAGGAAGCAGGCGTGGTGGTAGAGGCAGTTGAACTTATCACGAAATCAACCCTAGGTGCCACTGTAGAATGGGACCTATACATTTTCGAAGCCACCAGCTGGCACGAAAGCGCAGACGGTCAAGCACTCGAGACAGGCGAGAATATTGAAGCTGACCAGTGGTTTGGCTACGAGGAAATAGAAAAAATGGTACTAGACGGCAGCATGCAGGAAGAGCGCATAGCACTGGCGCTGCTACGGTGGATAAAGGGGCAATAATGAACCTGCAAGTTGGAGTGAAAGCACTGCTACAGCAAGACGGTAAGTTCCTTTTCCTTCGAAGAAACAAAGATTTTAAAGCTGGTCCACAAAAGTGGGATATTCCAGGCGGCAGGATTGAACCAGAGGAACCGCTAGAAGAGGCTTTAGCACGCGAAATTACCGAAGAGACAGGCTTGGTGCTGAAGTCGTTAGAGAAATTATTGGCAGCGCAAGATATCTTTGTAGAAGTAAAAAACCTGCATGTAGTGCGACTAACATACAGTGCGAGTGCGGAAGGTGATGTCGTCATCAGCGACGAACACGATGAACACAGATGGATGAGCTTGGATGAAATACTAGCAGAACCGAATGTTGATTCTTATCTACAGCAGGTATTGAGGAAATTATGAAAGTATTATTCGTTTGCGAGGGCAACATGATGCGTAGCCAGTTGGCAGAGAGACTTTACAATCATCTATCTGACTCAAATGACGCGACAAGTGCTGGAGCGTTGGCTACAGGGTTGAATAGGGTCTCAAAAAATGGAGCTGTTGTAATGAAAGAAATAGGATTGTCATTGGATGGTCAGACGAGCAAGCAGCTGACAGAAGCGATGATACGTGATGCTGACAAAGTGATTCTTTTTCCTACAGACTACATGCCAGACTACGCACTTAGCAGTAGCAAGGCCGAATTTTGGGATGTTGCCGACCCTCACTACGCTGAAAACCGTACGTTAGATACAGACAGGGCAGTACGTGATGAGATTGCGCAAAGGGTGAAGGAATTGATAGGGACTGTATGAAAAAGCACTTCGAACTTGACGAGTAGATGACGAGTGAGTGATTTTGTATACTGAAGGTAATGGCTTTAACTAGGAAATTGAGAAAATAATTTGAGACAAAAAGGGTGGCGCAGATTTAGTCCGAAACGCAGACAGATGCTAGACACAGCAGCTGGCACATTAGAGCACATACTACACGATGAAGTAAATGCGATTCGCCGTAGCGTGCGCGGCCGCTTGCAGCCGAGCCAGCTGGATGAACTGATTGAAGAACTCAAGCAGCGGTTGCAGCTACTGAGCGGTCCAAGGAAAACGATGACACTAGAAGCACTGGTGGTGCTACAGGCGCCTCGGGCTGCCTTGGCACAAGACGAGATGGATAAACACAAGCATGGCTACCATGACCGCACCAAGCGGCTATTTGAACTCATTGATTTTAATGATTCATTCGTGGATGCCGTGCTGGCGCAACCGCCTGGTAAGTTGCCGCATTTTGCCGAACACCTAAAACATCAGATACTGGCATTTGCCCACCACTATAAACTGCCTAGTCTTAACGACGAGCAGTACGAAGCAATCGTGAAGGGCCTGAGCAGAGAGATTGCGGTGTATCTGGGGGCAAAACTGGAAGGCTTTGACGCACGAATGACGTCGCGGGCTGCCGATGCGTTTGGCGTGGATATGGTTATTATTGACCCGGAGACCGAAAAAAGCGTGAACATCGACTGTAAAACCCCCAGTGCGTTTCGGCACAGGCTTGGCGAATTAGTACACGAGGGACGCATGAGTGAAGATGACTTTTACGAAGCGGATGATAGAGATTTTGTGACAGTCACGAACAGGCATGACAACCGTGAAATTCGCGTGACGACACTGTGTATTCGCCCAGAGCACCTAGGCGAAATAATAGACTTTCAATTTGTTGATACAACAAAGCTGGGTGAGCTACTGCAACGAATTATCGAGAAGAATTAGCGTTTTTTACTGCGAAGCATTAATACGCCAAAAACAATTGCCGCGACGAGTAAGACAGCGCCAACAACGAAATATGGGCTACCAGTGAGTGCAACGACACCAGTATCGGGTGTGCCGGCGGTCTGTGTGGCACATTCGTCGCTATTGAAGTTACCTGCTCCGTAAGCGTCACAATCGTAGTCTGCTGCAAAATAGATAAGTGAATGTTGCATGTGTTCCTTTGAAAACATAGTAACACACTTATGTTTAGTGTTGACAGCAGGAAAGTACTCTATTATCATCAAGGTACAACTATAAAAAACAAAAAAATGAAAAGTGACCTAAACAATCTCCTGACAAAGGAAATGGATCGAACCGACTTTCTAAAGCATGTTGGTATCGCTCTCGTGGCTCTGACAGGTGCTAGTGCAATTATTAAAGCACTAACAAACATCGGTAGCCAGGGAAGCGTAAGCAATAGCTTTGGCAGCGGAACATATGGCGGCAACCGCACCCGCGGCGCGTCTCGCTAGGGCATTACTACGAATACATGTAGCGAGCCTTGTTTTTTAGTGGTGAACAGAGTAGTATCGAAATAGACTAATTTCTAATGGGAGAATATATGCAAACAACAACATTTGGTGACATTCTAGGTCTCGGCACGCCAGAGCTGCTACTGGTTCTTGTAATCTTGCTTCTTCTGTTTGGCGCGACAAAACTTCCAAAACTCGCTCGTAGTATCGGTGAATCTGCAGGTGAGCTAAAGAAGGGTCTCGACGACGGCAGCAAAGACAAATCTAAGTCGACAGAGTCTAAAGATGTCGACGAAAACAAGTCGTAAGAAAAATAAGCCTCTAGCCACCACATTCAGCGGGCACATAAAGGAACTACGCACACGTTTGATGCTGGTGGCGCTTGTTTTCTTTGTGCTATCTGCGGTTGCGTATTCGTTTCGTGACCCACTGATTGCATTGGTGCGTCAACCACTGGGTGACCAACAGCTGATATATCTCACGCCAGCAGGTGGATTTAGTTTTATTTTTTCGGTCACAATGTACGCAGCTATGGTGGTCACAGCACCATTTCTGATGTACCATATCTATCAATTTGTAAAGCCTAGCCTGCCGGCGTCGGTACGTCGTTACTCGTGGCAGGTTTTTGTTGCATCAAATCTCCTTATGATCGCAGGAGTATTATTTGGCTATTTCTTCGCAGTGCCCGCGGCTCTGAAGTTTCTCACTACCTTTGCTGGCGACGCAGTCGCGCCGAACTTAACAGCAGAGTCGTATTTGAATTTCTTTATGGCGTATGTAGCGGGGCTCGGTATTTTATTCCAGTTACCGCTTTTATTGATGTTTTGGAACTGGATGAAGCCGCTACAACCTGGCCAGTTACTGCAGTCACAGCGGTATGTCATCGCGGGCGCCTTTATCGCGGCAGCCTTGATTACACCAACGCCTGATGCCGTCAATCAAGCCATGGTCGCATTGCCAATTGTTGTGATTTACCAGTTTGGTGCGATTGGTGTATATGTAGCCAACCGTAAGAAACGTAGAGCGACGAGATCGGCCGTAAAAGCAAAAGGTAGAGTGACAACACAACAGCCAGCAAGAGTGTCTACTCATAAGCCTACCGTAGCCGCTAAGCAGAAACCACCGACTTCCACGGCTAGTCCATCGGTCCAAGCCGTACAGGCAAGCACGTCACGACGCTCGCTTGATGGTTTTTCAGCAGCAGGGCGCTCTATGCCACACCGCAGCCACAGGGGAAGTGTTCCATCGGTTACACGAAAACTTACTCCTAGTGCGCGCACGGCCAGTGGTCCACGACGCTCGCTCGACGGCTTTAGCGTTGTTCGATAAGCATATTATTGACATAAACACCGCAAAAGTGGTATAATAAAGCTTATGAATCAAAACAGAGGAATGCGATTTTTGCCACTACTGATAACACTAGTTATTATTGTTGTGGTTATTGTTGTGATTGTATCAATTGGCCGTGCGCTTTTGAGTGGCGGTACAACTGCTTCAACTGACGAAACAGACGCAACCCGCAAAGTATTACTGAACACGGACGACACACGAAGCGTTGCGATGATTGTACGAGGACCGATAGTGGCCCAAGAAAATTTTCGTTCCTATAAAATTGAGGTATCACCGAGCACGCGTGCAATGGATGTGTACCGTGGATACCTCGACAAAAGAGTGCGTGGGGACTATTTGACGAACAACGAGAAAGCATACGCCCAGTTTGTAAACGCGCTTGATAAAGCCAATATGACACACGAACGTAGAGCAGAAGTATCAGATAATTTGCTTGGTATATGTGCAACGGGCTATGTGTATGAATTTGAGCTGCTGAACAATGGTGATGTTGAAAAAATGCTTTGGACATCGACATGTAGTGGTTCAAAGGGTAGCTTGAATGCGAGCAAAGACCAACTTGCTAATCTATTTCTTGAACAAATCCCGTCTTCAGAAGAACTAAGTCCTTTCACTAGTTCACCGCAGCTAGGCTTTTAGGCTCACACTGGTATACTAAGAGCATGATACGAGCAGTAATTTTTGACTGTTTCGGCGTGTTGTTTAGCGACGGGAAGGCAATAGTTGACTCATATGCGCCAGCAGATCGCGCAGACGAGCTGCGTGATTTGTATATGCAGTCAGACTATGGTTATATCACGCGTCAAGAATTTCTAGATGGCATGACGGATCTAACTGGCTTAAGTGAAGAGGAGCTACAGGAAATTGTCTCAGATACTTACAAGCGCAACGAGCCGCTGATAGCACGCATCAAACAGCTGCGTCAGCACTATAAAATAGCGATGCTTTCAAATGTGGGTAATGATTTTATTCAGTCATTGTTTACGCAACAAGAACTCGATGAACTATTCGACGCGGTGTTGCTATCAAGCACAATAGGCGTCGTAAAACCAAATGCCGAGGCGTATCAAATGACCGCTGAAGCGCTGGGCGTGCACTTGGATGAGTGTTTGTTTATCGACGATCGACAACCAAATGTTGACGGCGCGAAACTTGCAGGCATGGAGGCAATGCTGTTTACCACTAATCAGCAAATCAACGCAGAGCTAGAAGCCCGTCTGAGCAACAATGCCTGAGCTGCCCGAAGTAGAGACCGTTCGGCGTGGCCTGATGAGGTTGATTGTAGGCAAGAGCATCGAGAGCGAAACACACGATTGGCCGAAAGGGTTTCCAAATAGCAAATCTGATGTCGCGCAGTTTATGCTTGGCGCCGAAGTGACAGATGTGCGCAGGCGTGCAAAGGTACTGCTTATTGAGCTTTCGAGCGGCTATACCTTAGTGACGCATCTGAAAATGACAGGTCAGATTGTATTTCGTGGCGATGCAGTATTTGGTGCGGGGCATCCGAACGATTCACTAGTAGGTGAGCTACCTGATAAAAGCACGCGAGTGACCATTGACTTTAGTGATGGTTCGCATTTGCATTTCAACGACCAACGAAAATTCGGCTGGATGAAACTGTACCCTACACTAGAGGTGCCAGAAATAGACTTTATGAAACGCGTTGGCCCAGAGCCGCTGGAAGATGATTTTACCGCAAAAGATTTCGCGGCGCGCTTTGCTCGGCGCAAGAATACTTCGATAAAAGCGGCGCTGCTCGACCAAACTGTGGTTGCAGGCGTTGGAAACATTTATGCCGATGAAAGTTTGTGGGGTGCACAAATTGACCCGCGCCGAAAAGTGGCCGATGTGACTACTGCGGAGTTTAGGAAGTTGTATGAAGAATTACGATATGTCATGAACCTGGCTATCGAGAAGGGCGGGAGTACGGACAAGAACTATGTGAACGCAGACGGCAAGCGAGGCAGCTATATGGATTTTGCCCGTGTATTTCGCCGCGAAAAACAGCCGTGTCCTCGCTGTGGCGCTACCATTCGTAAAATCAAACATGCTGGGCGTGGGACGCATGTGTGTGAAAGCTGCCAGCACTAGCTGTGTGGAAAACTATTTGACCTAAGCATAAGCGATTGATATAATCTAGGCAAACTCGTGTAAAAAACGAAAGGTACACAAAGATAGTATGAAAGCAAGTCTCGTTAGTAAACAAAAGATAGCTGCCGTAGTAGCAGTGTTTGCGGTTGTTGTATCACCAGCGGTCGCGTCTGCTGTATCAGATACAGCGAACACCACAATCAATGCAACAGTGAACCCAGTGATTAGTATCTCAAGCTCAACAACCGTAGCAGTTTCACTTACTCCTACTGCTGGTGGCGTTGTCAGCAGCAACAGCGACACTGTAACAGTAAGCACAAACAAGAATAACGGCTACAACCTTACACTCGCTAACAGCGACGCGAACACCTATCTAGATAGCGGCACAGACACCATTACTGCTCACACTGGTACGTTTGCTTCACCAACAACACTTGGTGCAAACACATGGGGCTACGCGGTAGCCGGTGCAGGTGGATTTAGTGGAAGCTATTCGGCTGAAGCCGATAACGCATCGAGCACGACAATTTGGGCTGGCGTACCAGCGTCTGGCTCACCTCAGACGTTGAAGACAACAGGCACAAAGGCAACCAATGACACTACAACAGTTTGGTACGGCGTGAAGGCTGACACAACCATCGACACTGGTGTGTACTCTGATACTGTAACCTACACAGCAACAACGAATTAGTACGTATATGCAACGACGTACACCACGTATTGCAGCAGGCCTCTTTTCAGGCCTGTTGCTGTTTGCTGGACTATCTGCAGCCGCTGTACACGCTGTTGACACGAATGTCGGTGAGCGTATTACACTTTCGCCAGTGGAGAAGCATTACAAGCTTTCAGCTGGTGAGGTTAAGACTGATTTTGTCAAAATTATCAATGACGGCACGGAACCGTACACATTCACCGTGTACGCTAGGCCGTATTTTGTTAAAACAGAAGATTATACGCCAGACTTTACTAGCGAAGCGCCGAACGCAGATGTCTATCAGTGGATTCAGTTTGAAAAATCAAGCTATCGGCTGCGTCCAGGTAAGTCTGTCGAGGTACCGTACACAATACGAGTGCCGAACGATACTGCGCCTGGTGGGCACTATGGTGTTATTTTTGCTGAAACACAGCCACAAGGCGAGAGCGAAGGTAATGCAGTGGTTCGAAAAAAGCGAGTCGGTGCCATTGTGTATGCAACTGTGAAAGGGACATTTAAAACAGAAGGAAGCGCAGAGACGGCCAACATTCCATTCTTCCAAACGAGACCGCCGCTAAGCACAAGTCAGCGAATTACAAATTCCGGTAATAGTGACTTTGACGCAGTTTCGACAATTAATGTGTACGATGCCTTTGGTGGTAAAAAATACCAAGAGACAAAAACATTTACGATACTGCCTGATACTGTGAGAAAGTTGCAGATGAATTGGGAAAACGCCGCGTGGTTTGGTTTGTACAGAGCTGAAGTAACGACAAAATATCTAAACAAAACAATGACTGAGACTGGCTATGTGTTGATGGCACCAATATGGGTGTATGCGGTGGTTGTTCTAGCGTTAGGAGCAAGGGTTTGGTATGGATTTACATATAACAGGACACAGAAGGACGCTGAAGAAACAGCAAAACAGAAGTAAACGCGCTGTTATATTGGCCGCGTTTGCTAGCTTGTTCTTGTTTGGAAGCCCAACAAGCGCGATTGACCTGGTAGACTCATCTGGCACCGAAGTGCGCGCAACAGTCTGTAATGGCTCGCAGGGTTCAAGCATCTCGATATCTACTCCCGCGAGCGATCAAGTTATTAATATCTCAACCATTTCTATTCAAGGTATGGTAGAAGACGCAACGCAAATAACGGTAGAGATAGATGGCCAATATAGCCAAACTGTGCCCCTTGGCTCAAATCAAACTAGCTACCAAATTGATGTTACAGTTTCCGAGGGTACACACACAATTGTATTGATAGCAAACGACCTATGTGCGGTGCAAAATGGCAGTACCAGTCTTGTTGTTACCTATGAACCGAAATCAACCCCAAGTGATGGCGGTAGTACTCCAACTGATGTCAATCAGGGCGGTGTCGCGATTGGTACGGAGCCGTCTGGGCCCGCCATAGGCCAGACTACATACCAAAAGCTACGAAATTCCATCATAGTTGGTCCACTACTCGGCATATTAGAAAATCTCGTTAAGCTCACAGGGTTAGATGTAACCGCAGAGCAAGCCGGACCATCTGTAGCAATCATCAGAGTGGCATTGTTTTCTGCTGGTGTGTCTTTACTTACTTTTACGTCGCTTATCCTCGAGAAATACGCATCTGGAGCTTTATCTGTCTTTACAAAAAGCATGCCTTCAAATCCGGTTGCGAGGCGTCGACGTAAGTTGCTCATTCTACGACTCTCTGGTTTGGGCTGTATTGTACTCGCTCTCTTCGTGTAAACAGGTGAAATTTGATACAATAAAGCATATGATGCGGGGAATTCATGGTGTGCTTTTGACAGTAGCATTACTATTTTTGCAAACGACTATTGCTGGCGCAATTGAGTTTAGCAGCACAAACTTCAAGATCGATGGGGTCGTGGGAGAAAGTTATAGCGGCGTGTCCAGCTCAAGCTCGTACTCATTGACCGCTGTAGCAGGAGAGTCAGTTGTGGGTAACGGGAGCGCTGGTAGTTATCGACTTGGGGAAGGGTATATACCGCGCCTACAAAATGAGCTCATGCTGTCTCTTCAGCCGAGCGGATTGGCTGCCTACTACCGTGCCGAGGCTGGGCAAGGCAAGGTACTATATGATAACAGTGCGAATTCAAACAATGCAGTATTCACGGTTGCGCCAACTTGGTCTACCGGCAAGATAGGCTCTGGTATTACGCTCAATGGCTCTACGATGTACGGTATTGCTAATCATCATGCAAGCATCAACATTGATACGGTCACTGTTGCAGTATGGGTAAAAACTACCGCGACGCCTGGCTCAAATCAGTCAATCATTGAAAAACGTAGCAGTGGTAGCGGTGCATTCCCGTACGCGATTCGCTACACCAGCTCAAACACAATCGAATGTGATAGCGGCGATGGATCGAGTACAGCGACCATGGATAGCGGAGACACAATAGATGACGGTAAATGGCATCATGTAGTCTGTGTGATGAACCCTTCTAGTACGAAAACCCTCTATCTAGACGGCGAGGAGAAAGATCAGTCATCGACGTCACTGGGAACGACTACGAACACGTCTGACCTAGGTATCGGTGCTCGTGCGGATGGTGCACAATTTTTCGATGGCAGTATTGACGAAGTAAAGCTATACGCGACCGATCTCAATGCAGAGCAAGTGCGAGCAGAGTACGAAGCACAATTACGCGGTAAGCTTGAGGGATTGACGCTCGGTACAATCACACCTGGAACATCTGAAGCCGTCGATACAGACGCTATAGTGCAAACTGATGCGCCAGGCTACACGCTTTCGGTTAGTCAGAATCACGACTTAACAAACGGAGGTACTGGGGCAAACGCTGATTTTGCACAGGATTTTAATAGCTTTGGCAATGGAACGACGCTGACAACGGCGAATACGGGCTTTGATAATTTTAGTGTCAGCGGGAGTGGTACGTTCACTTCTAGTACTTCCTCGCCCCAATTACATTCGACATATGGGCGGATTGAAACAACGTCTACATCAACATTCGCAATGCGCAAAGACTTCTCGTCTACCTCGGCAAGATATTTCCGTTTTTACGCGCGTATGAGCTCAATACCTGCTAGTACGCAAACTATTTTCGCTGTTCGTAACGGCGGAGCGACTGCCAGTGCACTTCGAGTTCAGCCAGACGGGACTATCTTACTTCGAGACGGTTTTATTACGGTTGCGACATCGTCCGTTGCTATGACGCCAAACCAATGGATGCGCTTTGAGCTCCGTTACAATTCCGACACGCAAACGCAAACGCTTCGCATATATGATGACGCTACAAGCTCTGCCGACGCAACGATACCCGACGAAGTACTGTCTGGTGCAGCGACAAACGGTCCAATTGACGACATGCAGATTGGCTTAGTCACTACACAAGACAATCAGACCCATGATCTCGACGACATCGCAACTTCAACTGAAGGTTGGATGGGTCCAGCAGGCAGCGAGACGATACCAGCTGTTTCTAGTGGCACAATAGGTACTCCAGTTGCGTGGTCTGAGGGTTCTACTTCTGGGCTTGGTTTTAGCCTTACTGCAGCACCGAGCCTGGACGGAAAGTGGGGCACAGGTGCCAACTATGCGGCATTTCCCAACTCTGCTACCTCGTTCTTCACCCGAGCCGGTTACCTGAATGGGGCAAAAGATGTAGTCACGCTACGGTCACGACTTGACGTCGCGACGTCGCAGTCGCCTGGCGGATACTCAAACACAGTTACGATTACAGGAACGATGAATCCATGAAATTACTGTTCGCATTGTGCTTAATGCTGACGATTGCACTTGGTATAAACATTTCTGATGCTCACGCAATGAGCTCTCTCAGTGTTTCACCGTTGACCTATCGCACCACACTAAAAAAGAACACGACGCAAAAAGGCTTTATCGACGTCAGCAACCCTGGCTACGAAAGTCGTATTGTCAATGTTTCTGTGCAGGCGTTTCGGTATATCGATAACGACGGTACGATTCAGTTTTACACAGACAATCAAATTAGCGAAGGTGTGGTGCCAGACCTCGACAGTTTCAAGCTTGGCCCGCGCGATGCGATTAGGATGTACTTTGTTGTAAACGGCAAGAAATTACCAAGCGGTGACGTGTACGCAGCAATACTGTTCCAAAGTACGTCAACAAAGACCAGTGCGGTCACTCAGTCGCTGCGTGTCGGGACATTACTGAGCATTGTGAATGGCACGCCCAGCGAACGAAAAGCTGAAATTACTTCTGTAAACGCGCCATTTATACAAGTAGGTACTCAGATTCGAGCTACATTTACCGTCAAGAACACCGGAAACCCTAAAAAAAGCACCGGTTTTTATCCTGAGGTCACCTTACGCTTGTGGCCGGATGGCCGAGAGAAAACGCAGTCGAGTCGACTAGTGTTCGCAGGGCTTTCGCGTACCACAGACGTCGCCTATACGAATGTTGGGTTTGGCTTTCATAAACTCAGCGTTACCCATGAGGGAAATACCAAAAGTACATGGGTATTTACTGCCGAGCCAGTCTGGTTTGCTATCGGAATTATCCTCATCGCGGTATCCGTGCTCGAGTACTTGCTGTGGCTGCGACGAAAGGGTCGCAACACAAAGAAAAAAGCAAAAAAATAACATCATATTTTCGTTGTCGACACAGGGGTAACTTGGTATACTAGACGTAAGCGCTATACAGTGTGAGCGTGCACAAGCTGCAACACGGGCAGCAATGCGAGAAAAAAGACATGCGAGAAACAATTAGGAACGGAGTTTTGAAGGCTACCTTCGTAGCTATATTTTTCGTTGTTTTCGCCTCTTTACCAGCTGCTGCACTCACCACTGTACCTACCAAAATGAATTTTCAAGGTAGATTGACCAACTCTTCAGGTAACATCATGGCAAATGGTACCTATAACATGCGCCTACGGCTGTACGACGCTAGTTCTGGCGGAACGCAGCAGTGGAGCGAAGATCGACTCGTTTCAGCTGCACAAGGCGTCACTGTAACCAACGGATTATTTAACGTGCAACTAGGTACGATTTCTGCACTGTCACCAAGTTTATTTGATGGTTCACCGGCAGCACTCTACCTCGAAGTCGAACTCCCAACCCCCGCCACCGCTACCACCTCTAGCCCTGTCTGGACAGAAGGCCCCATGACGCCTCGCAACCAACTCGCCACCAGTGCCTACGCCTTTAATTCTGAAACTCTAGACGGTCTCGACAGTGCTGACTTTGCTCAGCTCGCCGCTGCCAATACCTTCACCGGTGCTACTAGCGTCAATGTCGCCAGTGCCAACGCTTTCCAGGTCAGAAACGGTGCGACCAACTTATTCAACGTAGACACCTCAACCTCACAGATAGCCATTGGCGCGAGTGACACCACTGGCCTAGCATTCGTGCTCGATACCAAAACCAGTGCAGGTGACCCAGCCATTACCACCAACGGCGCCATGTACTACAACTCCAACTCTGGCAAGTTCCGTTGTTACCAGTCTGGCTGGAAAGACTGTCTCAGTGACCTGCAAAGCGCCTACAGTCTCTCTACCAGCCCAGCTACCATTACTACCACCGCTGCCAAAGGTGTGCGTATAGCAGCAGGGGCAGCGCCGACGGCGGATCTATTCACTGTAGACAATACTGGGCAGGCTGTTGCGACAAACAACGTAAATGGCGTGAAAGTAAACTATGTCGGCGGAACCGGTGCGATAGAGGGTGCGGGCGTACGAGTTGACTACACTCCGGGGGGCACCAGCGGGAGTACCTGGAGTGGCGTACGAATTGTTTCGGCGACGACTGGCCCAGCTAGTGGCGTCACCAGCTACGCGATGAAATTGGAAGGCCCAAGCACGCCTGGTGCTGGTACGGCTGTGGGCATTGGCGTTGCTGGTGGATTTGATGTTGGTGTGGACATTGCATCTGGAGGCCTACAAATGGCAGACATGAGCAGTGAGCCGTCGGCGCCAGCCGCAGGAGCGTTGAAAGTGTATGCGAAGGATATAGCTGGCCGAATGCTACTAAAAATGAAGGGACCAACAGGCCTCGATACGCCGCTGCAGCCAGCGTTATTTACGAACAACGTGGCTATGCTGTTACCAAGTACAGGCACGACTATTACCGTATGGGGCATGCAAAACACCACTGTCGGTACTGCATCTACACCGACTATTACTACGGCTGATCTTGCCAATTCAATCAGGCGTGTAAGAGTAACGAGCGCAGCTACCGCAAACGCCGCATCCGAACTTCGCTCGACGCAACCGCTGGTCTGGCGAGGTAACGCCAGCGGACTAGGCGGTTTCTTTTACGCGGTTCGCTTTAGTATCAACTCTACAACAGCAAACCAGCGGTTGTTTAGTGGTCTGATGGCCGCAACGGGCGCGACATCAACCAGCACGTCACCATCTTCGCTCGTAAATATGGTGGGTGTTGGCTGGGACAGCGCAGATTCAAACCTACAGATGATGGCGAATAACAACACGGGAACAGCGCCAAAGATAGATCTTGGCTCGAGCTTCCCAGCAAACAACACCTCCGCTGTATACGAGCTCATCATGTTTGCACCACCAAATGGTAGTACGATTGGCTACCGTGTCTCGCGACTCGACACAGGAGATGTCACCTCAGGTACTATCTCGACAGACTTGCCACAGAACACCGTGGTACTAACACACCACCAATACATGAACAATGGTGGCACTGCCGCGGCGGTGGTATTAGACGTAAATAGGGTGTATGTAGAAAGCGATTACTAGATGGTTTTCGGACGATTGTTTCCATCAGTATCAATCCGATCAATTCGTCTCGCTCTATTTGTTGCGACTGCCTTATGCGTGGCTTTTGTTAGCCACTCTGTATCCGCTATTGATACAGTACCCGCAACCGTCAGCTTCCAAGGTCGATTAGTGACCAGCTCTGGAGCGCCGAGCCCTAGCGGAACGTACAACATGAAATTATCCTTATACGACGCCTCAAGCGGTGGTACGCAACTTTGGTCATCAGACCGATTAGTATCGGCAGGTCAAGGAGTTTTAGTACAAAACGGACTCTTTAGTGTACGGATAGGGGAGGTAAACCCCATCACTGCCTCAGTGTTTTCAAGTGGCGATCTTTACCTCGAAGTCGAACTCCCAACCCCCGCCACCGCCACCACCTCTAGCCCTGTCTGGACAGAAGGCCCCATGACGCCTCGCAACCAACTCGCCACCAGTGCCTACGCCTTTAATTCTGAAACTCTCGACGGTCTCGACAGTGCTGACTTTGCTCAGCTCACCGCTGCCAATACCTTCACCGGTGCTACTAGCGTCAATGTCGCCAGTGCCAACGCTTTCCAGGTCAGAAACGGTGCAACCAACTTATTCAACGTAGACACCTCTACCTCACAGATAGCCATTGGCGCGAGTGACACCACTGGCCTAGCATTCGTGCTCGATACCAAAACCAGTGCAGGTG
>JAUIII010000017.1 GCA_030431855.1 bacterium | reverse complement strand
AGTACCGTGTGTATCATCTAAGCTCCTAGATAAACTTCGCGATAATAGCCACGATAATACCGATGATCGCTAGTGAGTCAGCGAACACGATAGCCGTGATCATAAGTGTTCGGATATCTGCCAGTTTTTCTGGGTTACGGCCCAGCGCGTTCAACGCACCGTTACCGATGATACCGATACCCACAGCAGCACCAAGTGCTGGCAGGGCATATGCTAGACCAAATGCTAGTTGTTCCATTTGTTATTACTCCTTTGATTTATTACTTACAGTATACCACTAGGGTTGGCTCGAGAGGAACCGCGTCTGTTCATTTCAGAAGCGTGTGACCCCTATTTGCCGCAGGCAAGTGGGGTCAGCCCAACGCCATGGGCTGAACGTAGTTCACCCATAGAGAGTGCTGATGAAATGAATAGGCGCGGAGCCTCACGAATTATCATTCTGTCGCTCCTTGCTTAGCATGAGCGGGGGAATGATCGTCGTGAGGGCCGTGTGAAATGGCCAGGGAAGTAAAGATAACTGTCAGAATGAAGAACACGTAGGCCTGAATAAAGCCGATGAACAGCTCGAAGGCCATAAAGACCGGCAGGGCAAGCGCGGCGAAGTAACCTGTTAGTACAGCCATAATGAGCAGCAGTACTTCACCTGCGAAACAGTTGCCAAACAAACGCAGTGAAAGGGCGGTATAGCGACTAATCTCGCCGATAAGTTCTAGGATACCTTCGAATGCACCAAGTGGATCTTTGATTGGGTTACGGAAATAACGCTGCAAATTGCCCCAGCCGCCCAGTTGGCGCACTGCGTATGCCTGTGTTGCGACAAGTGAAACAAAAGCCAACGCGAACGTGAAGTTCATGTCGGCCGCGATAGAGCGCAAAATAGGGTCGCCATTTACCTTGATACTATCAAGACCAGGCAAAATACTCATCCAATAGCTGATGAGCACATAGAAAAATATTGTGAGTGCAAGTGGAGCAATCTTGCGAGCAATGGTTTTGTCGGGAATAACACTGTGAATTTGCCCCAACATGCCTTCAAATGCCCACTGTACGAGGCCTACAAAGCGGTTATATTCACCGTTTTTTACCTTTTTTGCAACGTAAAAGAACACGCTAAGAAAAATCACGAGGCTCACTAAGCCAGTAAGCATGGCATTGGTTACACTAAAACTACCGACATGAAATATCGGCGCGGTTTTAATATCTATATGAAGATCGATTGCAGCGTATTGCAGCATTATTGTGTGTTCTTCACCCTCTCTAGTTGATGTTTAACAAGTACTGCGGAGCCAACGCTCCCTATGAGTACACCCGCTAGCGATAGCCAGGGTGAGGTGCCGAACTTGCTATCTGCCCATAGCCCTAGGCCTACGAGCACCACCACTGGGCCAAACATGCGCCATGTGGTGTCGGCAATGTCGCCGAGCAATAAAAGGACCGTCGAACGAATCGGCGGCGTCGGCGCGTCTCCACTGTTGTCGCCAGACGTACTCATGTACAATGTGTACTATAGCAAATTGTACACAAAAATACTAGCATGCCCAGACGACACAAAATACCACAACCAGCCCGATTTAGCGCTCACGCCTCCTGCGAGGCCAAGCGCCGCTTTGCAAGCGAGGCAGCGGCGCTGATAGCACTGGAAGAGCAAGAACTCGCGAATGACGTATCACTCAGAGTCTATCAGTGCCCGTATTGTGGCGGGTGGCATCTCACCTCTAGTAAGTAAGGCCACTGTCTTCAGGTTCGGCAAATATCGAGAGGCGAGGATAAAATCTACCGTCGTCATAAACCAGTGGGTCACTCGTAAAATCTCCTGCGGTAGTACCATCGCCAACCTGGCCAACTCCATTTCTACCCCAGCAGTAGTTATGCGTACCGGCTATCACACAGAATCGATAACTAATGCCTCCGCGGGTAACTTCTAAAATATCACTCTCACTAAAGTTGTTTTGGCCAGTCGGTGCGATATAGATATGTTGCGGGATGTGGGTAGAGCCGTTTGAATCAAATGTTCCGCCTGATGGCAATGTTCCTGTATAGCTTGGTGGGAGATTAATACCTAGTTCGCCGTTACGATTATTCCCCCAGCAGTACACTCGACGAGTAGAGAGGGCCGCACCACTACCGCCCAGTCGCACCACCGCGCAGCTGGCGCGCCATGACGTGCTGATACTATCTGCATAGTAGCCACTAGATCCATCAACTGAGTTGATTGGATTTGCCCTGGCATACGGAGTGCCGCTGATTGCGTTGCCCGCCGCACCGTACTCGCGTGAACCCCAACACCATATCAATCCCGCACGATCACCCGATTCTCCGCTAGTACCATCGCTAATTGCACAAGCGTGGGCACCGCCCGATGAAGCAACCGGATCATTACCGCGCGATGCGACACTGATAGCGGTTACCTTGAGGTTATTATTGGATGGGTACGTTTTAACCACTGTTGGTCGTAGTATATTATTGCCCGTACCGTAGCCGTTGTTCGTACCCGTCTGCCCAAAGGCGTTATTCCCCCAGCACGCTGCATTATCACCTGTTGTAATAGCACAGGTGGTGCTATTTGATGCCGTTACGAACTTCACTGAAATACCATTCGTGCTGCCACCTGTACCATAGGCGCGTGCTGGCACCATCTTTGGCGTAACTTGGTCATCGCGCCCAGTTTGCCCGTATCCGTTCGAGCCCCAGCACCATAGGTTCCCATAGGTAGCGATAGTAGTCGTGCGCACACAGCCATATGAAGCACCAGCTGCAACCTGCACCGGGTATTGGCCCTGACCTTCCCACACGGGGTTCGCTGGAATCGGATACGTCATGAGGGTAGTACTGTTGACGTTCGTCCCTAGCCTCCCGTCTTCCTGAGAGCCCCAGCAATACAGACGGTTTGATGTATAGCTAGATTGCGTTCCGCCGTAGGATGATGGTGGGTTATTAGTGCTAATGGCACACGCGAAATTATCGCCACCACTCACATCCACTTCTGCAGATAGCAGATTACGCGAGTACGCGGTGCCGCCATAGGTTTTTGTGCCACCGCCATTGCGCACCGTTTGCGATGGATCAAAGCCACCCCCAGTCGCGCCGTCACCATGCTCGCTACTACTATCCTGACCCCAGCACCAGGTATTACCACTCAAAATCGCACACACAAACCCATTTCCGGTAGCAGTGCGAGTAGGGAAGAGTGATTGCACCTGAATACGCAGCTTGACAGACTTTGGCACAGTAACAATTGGCGTCGACTGGTTGCTTGTGCGATACAGCTCGGCGTAGCCATTCGAGGTGAACTCGTAGTAGCCGTTGGTAGTTGTAGCTGGACCATTTATGGTAAAGCGTGTTTTTATTACCGTGCCGCCACTGCTGCTGGTGTCAAGCACGTAAGCCGATTTTCCTGTGTCTGCGGCACTGTTTGAACACGACGTCGATTGTGGCGTAAACGTACTCGTATCTGGCGGCGTTACATTACTGCGCACGCACCCTATCATGAAATTAATACCAGATTCAGCGGCTTCTTTTGCCAACTGGTCGTAGTACTGGTTACGTATAGCTACGTTTGCGCTACTCACTGTTACCAGGCCGGTCAGCAGCATAATCAGCATCACCACAGATGTTATCATGACTGTCGGCAATGCAAACCCGTTCGCTGTACGTTTCTTTTTCATCCCATCCACTCGCTTATGCTTAGTTCTATAGTAGCATACGAACTGTTTGAATGAAGCCTATGTTTACTGTACAATATATAGCAAGTTGAATTAGCTATCTAAAGGGGAGAATCATGGCCGACAACACAAACAAATCTGACGATGCAACCGTGACGGTATACAGCACCACGTGGTGCGCGTTTTGCAACACCGAAAAACAATGGCTCGATAAGCTTGGCGTGAAGTACATCTCGAAAAATATCGAGGAAGACGACGACGCAAACAAAGAACTACTGGAAAAGCTCGGTGGCAACTATCAGGGCGTACCTACCACCGATATTGGTGGCGAGATTATCGTTGGCTTCAACCGCCCGGCACTACAAGCCGCGCTCAACGCCAACAATCTGATTCCAAAAGCTGCATAGTACTTCTGCTTGTGCCTCTGTAGCCACCCAGGTATAGTCGAAACAGTTTAATTACTGAGTTTATAGCTATGGCATATTCACGAGAAGATTTTCGTCAATCAACACCGCCCAGAATTATGGCCGGGGAAACAGAATACACGATGAATGTACCCTCGGGCGATTTTCGAATCAGACCAAATCTCAAGGTTGTGAATGGTTACAACGAATTATCTCGCAGTGAGGACGGTAATGAAGTATGGCTTGAAAACGGCGCCCGTTTCTATGTTGACGCTGGCGGAGTCGTAGAATACGCAGCACCAGAAACAACCTCGGCATACGAAGCAATGCTATACGAACGAGCCGGAGAACAGATAATGCGTGCCGTGGCCGACACACATGCCGAGCGAACTAACAACCCTAAAGAAACCGCCTACAAACGATCTGGTTATAGCGAAGTGAAAATCGGTAAAAAAACAGTGCTATACCCTCTGAGCGCCGGCCATCACGAACATTATTCCGTTGGAGTAAAATTTCGTAATTCGAAAGATGTGTATATAAGCCGGCTGCCCCAGAACCGTTCTCTTGAATCATACTTGGTGTCGCGCGGTGCCTGGGCAGGTAGCGGTATGGTAACAAAAGATGGCTTTGAACTTACTCAGAAAGGCGAGGCGATAAACTTCGAAAATATCGGTAAGGGCAGTCAATATGGCGCCAAAGCAGCGTATTTATTCCATGACGGACGCCAGTCCGACGAGCTCGAGATTCGTCTTGGTGACGGAAACATGTCTGAACAAGTAATTCATCTTAAATACGCGTTTACCTCTGTGGTGCTACGGATGATTGAGCACGGCGTATTCCCGCACACGTTATGGATAGAAGAGGGCACTGCCAACCAGGCACTGCGCAATACTGCACGGGGACAAACCATCCAAACAGTATCAGGTCCGCTCTCAGCTGCACAGCATCAGCGTCGCATCGCCTACGCGGCCCAAGATTTTGCCGCCAGTCAGCCGGATATTCCCTACGAAGAAGCTCAGGCGGCCCGAGAAGTGTATCGCATATGCCAGATTCTAGAAGAGATCGACTCTTCCCTAGAAGGTGCTAGTATACTCGCAGATACAGTAGACTGGGCTGCCAAACTTACGTACCTGCGAGATAAGGATATAGGCGAGGTAAGCACGCAAAATCTTGATGCCGTTGCGATTGATTTAAAGTGGGAAGACATAGCACGAAACGGCATTGCGCGAACATGGTACCAAAACCGAGATGCAACGCTTGCTACTGATGAAGAGATAACGAAAGCTATGATTGCACCACCTCTCACCAGGGCATTGGCGCGCACCACTCGCCTCGCTATAGCCGACCCAGCCAAGCTACGCGCGATTACCTGGGGACGTGTAGATGAAGATGGTCGCAAACTAACATCGTTACCCGACCCGTGGTGTCCAGAGTTGCCAAAAGCAAGCTAGCCTACAGCCACATTCCGCTACTGGTTGCTATGACCCCCGTAAAATAGTACACTGCGGACAATGAAAACGCACAACAACCGTCACATCGCCAATGGATTTTCGTTTGAATACACTATCTTCCATCAAGAAGACACCGATCATAACCTAGATTACGCCGACAGCAACGGCGACCGCTATACGCAGGTACTTGCCGAAATGGACTTTTCCTCAACCGGCCTATCGGGTCTGCGCACATCGTCGCTACATTTCTTTCCAAAGGGGCAGGGCTTTGCCGATGATTCGGATTTATTCGTAGGCGAAGTTACCTGTGACGTGCCTACCGCGGGCACCCGCGCGGTAGCCAACCCAGCCACATTACTTCGTCGACTCGAGCTATATATGAACGTCGCGCTCGCATTCGACGTGCACCTAGAAGGCGACAGCTTGGTAGTGAGGCAGAGCGGTGGCCAGGAAAGCGTCTCCATGCATCTAGATGTTGAACCTCGCGACGGCGAGCAGCAACTACGTTTAGCGGTTATCGTTCCTAGCAGTCAAGATGATTCGCTAGACAACCGCTACGACGACTCTATATTCGCCAGTGAACTGTGGGTGCTACTGCATGATTTCGCGGCCAACCTGCCGCTTGATATCGATGCGAACGCGCACCAATACGAACGTGTTATGTTCGACGAAACGAACCCCAACCAAACCTTGCACATTGGCTTTGATAGAGTCAGCGATGCAGGCAGATTTGGCATGGCTCTCCTGCAGCTGCTAGAGCTTCACAACAGGGCGTACCCAACACTCGCGAAAGATATTGATTACCCTAGCTTCGAACACGCCTGTTCGGCGTTGAATGATAGTGAACTGCGCGAGGTTATCCACCGCGCTATTACAATTGCCGTTGAAACAAATTCAGAGCTAGGCAACGACATCATCGAATCATCGCTTGCGTTCCAACATGAACTCTACGCGCTATCCGAAGACCTAAAGGCAACGCATGGCTTATAATCCAGAAATTATCTTTGAAGAGCCGCTCATTATTGGCAAATTTGGCCTACACATGCCGCAACCAGATGCGTTGATGGATTTTATCAACGGGACAGAAGGAAAGGTTCGTATCTTAGATCAAGTAGTTCACGAAGAGAATTCCGGTCGTGTGGACGGCGTGTCCGTCGATATTATCCGCCCAGGTGATGAAACGCCATCGGTGCTCGTGAATATTCTACTTGATAACCACAGCCCCTTAGAGGCGAGTTACTATATCCGCGAGTTGACAAAATGTGCGAATTATCTAGAGTCTGGCATGCATTTCGAGCCAGACTGGACAATGCTCTCTATCGTACCGGGCAGGGAATCGAGTCTGCTAGTACGGCTGGCCGACGGCTCGGGCGCACTTATTACCGCCTCCGCGTCACTCGACAATCGGTCTGTATTCTGGCTTGAAATCACCGCACCCCTGCATAATGAGGACGGTTCGGGCGATCCGCTGCACCGTATATCGTCTGTGCTCGAACTAATGGTAAAGGTGTGCAATAGTGCCAGCGGCAGCCACCTACGACCATTATTGCTCGAGGAGCCTATCGTACTGACAACGCACGACTATAGCTACCAAGAAATAGATAGCTACCAAGAAATAGACGCCACCGTACTACAATTTGAACAAACAATTCTTGGTGTCGCCTCATTTTACGAGAATCTCGACAGTCCACAGCTACCCGTATTCGATATGAATGCCATAGATTTCGCCCAGCTTGCTGCCCAGTTTGGAGACCTTACCCCTGAACAAATCCAGGATAGAATTCATGATTTGGTGATTTCTCGATTTGAGTTGGCTAAAACCGCGGGTGCACGCCTAGTTATTACTCAGGAGGATATTCACAGCGTACTGCTTCACTACAGCCTCCACCACGCACCTGGCAATTCTTAGCACGACACATATTGACAGAGCTCACTTCAGGGGGTGGAATCATGAAATCGGAGTAAACAATCGGTGAGATCCCCATGGTTAAACCTACCACTCGTCTGCACTCATCTGCGGGCGACCCCTTCCGAGGGGAGAAGTCCCACATTCCTGGACATGTGGCCAGCACGGGGAAGGCAGTAAAAACGAGCAAGATGGTTCCATACGCTGACAGGGAGCGGAACCCAAGCACCTCCGAAACCGTCCACGTGACGCGCTGTGGCTAGCGACGATGATATTTCCGCAAGAACAGCCACCTCACCAACACCGAGGTTCAACCTAATACGGACAGCTGTCCACTCGTCGGCGTGTGCTCACACCGCACGTCGATCGGACAAACATCTGTAGTGTACGCGTCTGCCAGGTACGTACGCCGGTTGAGCCTCGGCTCAACCACGCATCAAAAAAACCGTTCGCGCTATGCGGACGGTTTTCAATTTCATACAATTTTCATTCAAAAGGGGATGGATACGGGGGGCACGCGTCGGTAGCGTGCCCCCCGCCCATCTCCCAGCGCCCGGGTCCCAGTCCGGTTGTCCGGTTGTCCGGTCAGGCGGTGGCCGGCATGCCGAGGGCGTTGATCGCCTTGGCGGCCTCGACGGGGTCGAACTGGACACCCGTGTCGGCGTAGCGGTACCACGCCTCGAGGTCGGCCAGCTGCCGCGGCGTCAGGTCGGCGACGTCGGGCGTCGAGTCGAGGTAGACCACGTGCATGCCGACGTGGGTGTGCCGCAAGGGCTGCAGCGTCAGCACGTTGCCGTTCGACGCGTCCACCGTGATGCGGGCGACGGGACGGTCGGTCTCGATCCCGAGCGTGCCGGTGGACGACCAGCGTCCCGACTTGAAGCCGCTCAGGTTGACACCGAGGGCGCTGGCGATGCCGGCCGGGAACTCGTCCAGCCAGGTGTCCATGCGGCCACGGGCGTACCGGTCACGGCCTGCCTCCGCCTCGATGATGGCGACCTTCTTCTTGAGGGCGGCCAGCTCCTGTCGTGCGCTCATCGTTCTTGCTCCGATCTGCCGCCGTAGCGACGAAATGGGGGTTGGATGTTGCGGTTTCGCTGAGAGATGGTTGGTTGTTATCAGCGAAGCCTCGTCTACTCTGTCTGAGACGAGGAAGTCTACACTCGCGAAAAACACAAGCTCAGACTACCTCGCCCCTGATAAAGGATGAGAATTCGCATATACAAAAGAGGTGAAAAACACCTCCTTATGCGCTGCATTATAGCATATTTTGAACTAAAATGCAATAGTTATTCAACTGCTGGCATCTGGTCGATATACTGCTGGTATAGCTTCACAAGCTTCTTGGTTAGTACACTGCGCTCAAACTTCGCGCTTTGCTTTACGCTTGCCGCCGACATGCGTTTCATGCGCGCTGGGTCGGCCAGCAATTCATCAAACGCCGAAGCGAACGCATCGGCCTCTGTGTCTTCTGTTAGCAAAGCATTGTGTTTTGTTAAGCCCTCGCGCAGGTTGTCGTCGCAATACACAACTGGCAGCCCGCTCGCGATAGCCTCTAGTATGACCATTGGTTGGTTGTCGAATCGGTACGATGGCAGCACGAACAGGTCGGCTTGTTTCATAATCGCGGCGATAGTATCGGGCGTTTGAATGCCAGTGAAGATGACCCGTTTACCTAGGCGCAGCTGTTTCACTAGCGCTTTCAGGGTATCCGTTTCTGGTCCATCGCCCACCAGCACCAGCTTGGCATGCTTGTTCCGCAACAGCTTCATGGCTTCTATCAACACATACTGGCGTTTTTCGCCGCTGATACGCGCAACGCAGACGATAAACTGTTCGCCGCGGGCTTTTTTCAGTGGCGAATCGGCAGCTCTGGCGTTCGCGAACATCTGCGTGTCGATACCGTTGGTCAGAATATGCATCGGCACCTCGGCACCGCTGTCGATCAATGTTTTCGACAAATGTTTGCTGGGGGCCACGCCACCGTCGGCTTGGTTCAAACACGCCGCCATCAGGCGCCAGCCTTGTTTTTTGCGAATTTCGCCTTTTTCAGCCAGGGTAAGCTCACGTATTTCACTGGCGCTGGTAAACGGCAGAATCGGCTTGGTTTTGTACACAAACGGAAAACCAATACTCACGGCTATCAGCCCTGCGGTCACGGCAGTAGGGTAATCATCTAGCAACTCTGTATACAGCGTGTGCACCGTGCTGATGTGCGGGATGTTTTTCCGCTTTGCCACCATGCCAGCGATAGCAAACAGATAAAACTGCGTTTGGCTATGAATAATATCAAAATCGTATGGGTCTAGCTTGCGCGCAATACCTGGGTATAGCAAAGAAACCGGTCGTTTATCAAAAATATATGAATTCACGCTGGGCAGACGTATCACATGGTCGTCGTCGTCTTCAAAATCTTTTTGCCGCGGCTTTGGCGCCACAATCCATACTTCGTGGCCTTGAGCTTCCAGGGCTTCACGGTAGTTCTGAATCGACCTGGTCACGCCGTGGACATACGGCAAGTAATCATCTGTAAAAAATGCAATTTTCATAGTAGGTAATAGCCCTAGTATAGCAGGTCTAGGCGGCCGCGTCCTCGTGGAAGGCGTCTGCACGTCTGAAGGCAGCCTGGTAGTCAGACTTGAAGTTCGCAAGTGCACCATGCGGCGCGCCTGGCACGGTCGTCTCACCGTAGGCTGCGCCAGCATCTGCGCTCAGCGACCATTGCGCTTTCGCGCTGTCGTGATTGATCAACTCATCGTTTTCACTACCTACGAATACAACTGATCGCAATGCAGCGAAATCGCCAACACTGAGCGGTTTTCGCGATGCTATGCTGTGTAGTTGGTCGAGCACCAACGACGTCGCCATCTGATTGCCCGTCGACTGCATAGTCTTCCATAACTCCATATCGGCACCTTCGCCGAATACATCTTTCGTCGCGTCTTCGTTGAGCCAGTCAAAACCAACACCTCTACGGGCAGCGTTGATTACTCTGCCAGCAGGGTATCGCGCCGCCATGGCGACCAACCGTTTGTCAAGAATCGGCGGTACATTCACGTCGCCCCATACAGCTGGCGAGTCGAGTAGTGTCAGTGACATGCCAAATTCGTATCGTTCAGGAGCGCCAACACGCGCAAGTTCATTAGCGGTATCGAGCATAGTTGGACCGCCCATAGAAATGCCGTTCAGTGCGACTCTAGTCAGGGCAGGGTACTTTCTAGCAAGTCGCTCGACTGCGTCGACAGTAATCTCGACATGTGTATCTGCATCGTAGTGTTTGCTGTCCGGGCTCGGCCCAACATCGAGTATATGAGACGCGGGCGAAAACCCACGACTTTCAAGTGCCAGTGTTTGCAAGCGCGCTACCGAGAATATACCCGGATGCAGGACGTTTAATACGTCGGCTTGGCGCGAGCCAGTGACTTCTTCAATATCGTAGCCAGGCTGACCTAGCTTGTTCGACACAGCGTCGCCTATCAGCACGCCAACTCCTGCAACAGTAGCAAGTTTTAGCATGCCACTCCTCGTCGGCTTGAATCTATCGACACCACGCTCAGTCATAATGCTTATACTATATCATACTTTATGCAAAAATACAATTATTTCAATTCCATAGTGGCATTGTAGGACACTATACCGCGCATCGTATCGATAGCTTCTATGTGCACCAGATGTCCACTATGGTCTACCTCTACAACGTCTACATCAGGGTGCCAGTTGCGCAGTGTGTCGCGTGCACGTTTTCCTGCCAGTTGATCTTTTGCGCCAAACACTATAGCCGTGCGCCGCGCGATATCATCGGGCAGTGCTCGTGAAAATACATTGCTACGTATATTCGCGGGCATCAACACGCGGCCGGCGTAGCGATGCTGCACCAGCGGCCCCTCTGTACGAATACAGTCGCTTACCTTACCATACAATGTCTTATCACGTGGGTTAGCGAGCAGATACCAGATACGAAATGGCTCGGCCAAACGATTCGCGTAGTATAGCTTTTTCATGATGGCCCCAGGCACATATGAAAGTGCGCGGTCGGGCAGGGCTAACAGCGGGCTAATGCTCGGTATAGGCGCGCTTAGCACCATGCGCGAGTTAGCAGGCAGGCCATACTTGTGCGCATACGCCAAACACACGCTCGAGCCAAACGAATTTCCCACCAATACAAATTCTTGCAGGCGTAAAACCCCGTGTAACACCTCATGCAACCAGACAGCCAGATCATCCATGTTTACTACAGGAATCGTGCTTGAATGCCCATGACCCGGTAAATCTAGTACCACGACCCGGTCGCCACGTTTGGCAAATGCCGCCGCCATGAAGAGCATCGACGCGCTGGTGCCGGTGAGCCCGTGCACCACAACGATAGTGCGCCCAGCCACTGGGTTTGCTTCACGATAAAACACGCTCGCACCTGATGAGAGGCGATGAGTTTTTTCTTCAAATAATCTTTTGCATTCAGCAATTGTTTTCATTAGGCTGATTATACCACCCCAGAGGTCGTGCTATACTAATGCAGATGTCGCAGCCGCTCACAATCAGTGTTGTTATACCCGCCCACAACGAGGCGAGCTGTATTGCGAATTGCCTCGAGAGTTTGCTGTCGCAAACCATAGCACCTCACGAAATCATTGTCGTCGATAATAATTCGACCGACGAGACCGCCGCCATTGCCAAACAATTCCCGGGTGTTCGCGTGATAAAAGAGAAGAGAAAAGGCGTCACCTATGCACGAACCGCCGGCTTTATGGTGGCGAACGGCGATATTATCGCCCGTGTTGACGCTGATTCGACGATGCGCCGAGATTGGATAGAGAATATTCAGGCCAGCTTTAAAGACCCCAGTGTTGATGCTATCGCGGGCGCTGGCGCTATTGCCGCGTTTTCGCTGCCGAACAGATTCGCCGGCCAAGCTATGTATAGACTATTTCGCCGGTGGCACGAACGATCAATGCAGATTGGCACCATTTTATATGGCTATAACTGTGCTTTTCGCCGCAGGTTATGGCCTGACATGCAAAAAACGCTGACGCTTGGCGACAATGAGGTCAGTGATGATATTGATATTACACTCTCGCTCCGCAGCATGGGCGCATCGATACAGTTCGCTCCCAATGTGGTGGTAAAGTGCCGCGTGTTCCGCTCGTTTACGCCAGAGAAAATGAGCCGCTACTACCGTACCGATGGCCGTACCTTGTACAAACACAAGGCAGGCAACTACAAACGCTGGGTGAAAGATTAGCTCGCCGCTAACACTTGTTCAACGTAATGCGCCACCGGCAGTGCCATGGCTTGTTTACTAATTTCTGCGCTCGTATCTATCACCGCCATAGGTCGCGTGTCGCGCTTTTCATAGCGTGGCACATCGGGCAAATGGAATGTGGGCGCGCCCGTTGGCGGCGCAATAGGCTGTACGGTGCGCTGCTTGTCAGCCTCGTTCCGCACCGAAATTTGTTCAATCAATTCATCCACTCTTTGTTTGTCGTCATCTGCCAATTCAGTGTAGGGAGTATTGGCGAAGCCGAGGGTGCGGCGCGCACCCACCATTGGGTCGCACACGAAATAAAACCCTGCCACAAAGTCACATAACTCATGCGCTACCAACATTTCACCCACTTCAGCCAGCGATCGCCCGTCCAGCAATACTACGTCAAAGCCTTCTTCGCGGGCATCACGCAACCATTTGCGTAGCAACGAATCTTTGAATTCTTGCGCCAACGGGCGTTTGCCCATTTTTGCGCTGTTTTCGCCAGCTTCGTTGGTGTACAGCAAGGCGTCGCGTTCGTCTTTTTCCATGTGGTAGACATCTTTTACTAGCTGCACGCACGCCTCGGCGTTCGCGTCGTCAGCCAGATATCCATCCACCGCTTCAGGGTCGTCTAAGTCGAGGCCCTCCCGAGTGGCTGCTACACCAAGTACTCGAAATACCTGCCCAGCATCAATCAGCATCACGTTGTAGCCGCATTCATCGCGCAGGTAATCTTTAGTAGCCTGCACGATCGTGCCTTTACCACTACGCGCCTCGCCATCAAACGTGACGAGCTTAGGAACAGGTTGGTTCATCTTGCACTACTATACAACACTCCTCAGCACTAGCAAAATTTCAGATTTATGTCTGAAAAAACATAAACAAACTCGCTGAGGTCACGCGAGATTCCAGGCGTTTACCCTAGATTCTCGCGTACCTCACGTGTTTTTAAGGGCATAAATCTAAGATTTTGCGTTAATCTAATCTGTTACAATAGGGAAGTTATGGCGAAAAAGTCAGCTAAATCATCAGCTCCTGGCGGGCTCGTAAACAGGCGAGCTCGGTTTGACTATGAGCTCAGCGATGATATTGTGGCTGGCCTAGCGCTGACAGGCCCTGAAGTGCGCGCCGCACGCGATGGCCATGTGCAGCTAAGAGGCGCGTTCGTATCTGTAAAAGACGGCGAACTGTGGCTCAACAACGCTAGTTTTTCAGTGAAACTAAATGAAAAGGGCAGTAGTAATCGCACGGTAGATACCCGTGCCCGTAAACTGCTGGCAAATCGTAAACAAATAGATTCATTCAAGGCAAGCAAACAACAGGGCATGACGATTGTGCCTACTAAACTATTGACCCAAGGCAAATACATAAAAGTGGTGATAGCCTTAGGTAAAGGTAAGAAAACCTACGATAAACGAGAGACCATAAAACGCCGCGATATCGAGCGCGAACACGCTCGCCAGATGCGCTAGTATTGACTTTTTAATATAAATTTGCTATAATATACTCGTTTCTGCGAGTTTTTTTATTCGTAGAGCCCTTTGACAAGCAGATTGCATACAAAGCGGAAGTAGCCCTATGCGCTTGGCGTAGCGCTACTCCCGCTTTGTACCATCACACCCGCGGGACACGACACGAGAGAGAAGGAACCCCAGATGACCGACACCACCGTCCACCGTCCGCCTTACCTCGACGGCCACCTGGACCTCACCGGTCCGGAGTTCGCCGCGCGCTTGGCCACTCGGCCGGATGCTCCCTACCAGTTCGACGAGCTGGGGGCACACCTCCTCGACGAGCTGGACGAGGTCCTCGAAGAGATCAACGATCAGCTCGGCGGTCTCGGCGACCGCGAAGGCACGCTCGCCGACGAGCTGAGCATGGAGTTCACGCTCAACCACGACGACGCGACCTTCGTGCTGAGCGTGAGCACCGTGAACGTGCTCGAACAGGACGTGCCGCAGATCTATGGCCTGATGATGACGGTCGTACAGCAGATCGTCCAGAAATCCATGGGACACCTCCGAGATCCCTTCGGCGACCTCGAGCGTCGCTTCCTGTGCGACAGGCTCGTGCCACACATCGGACAGTACGAGGCCGACAAGCTCTACGAGCGCGGCGACCCCGTCGAGGCGCTCAACACGATCCTGTCGGAGCTCGCGCCTCCCGCTCAGGGCGTGAGGGTGAGCGTGATCGTGCTCTAGCACGACGACGACCCCAGTGAGCGTGTGACGAGGCAGGCAGGTCGCATCCGCGACTAGCCGCCCAACGATGCAATCTGCTTGTCTCATCACACTGCATATACGGCACCTCGGTGTCTTTTTTATACTTCAGGTCTCACGCCCGCGCTAATCTGTCGTATACTAAAGGCATGAAGTTATATTCGTGGAATGTAAACGGTATTCGCGCCGTGCTAAAAAAAGGCGAGTTGCAAGCGTTTTTACAGGAACACAACCCCGACATCCTGTGCCTGCAAGAAACCAAGGCCAATCGCGACCAAGTAGAGCTTGATCTGCCTCAGTATCACGAGTTTTTCAACAGCGCCGAGCGTAAAGGCTACGCCGGCACCGCGATTTTGTCAAAAACCGAGCCGCTAAACGTCGCATACAACATACCAGATGAAATTGCCAGCAAATACGAACTAGAGGACGGCTATGGGCCAGGCAACAGTGAAGGGCGCGTGACCGCGCTTGAATTTGATGATTTCTGGGTCGTGACCGTATACACGCCCAACAGTAAGGGCGATCTATCTCGGCTTGAATACCGTGACAAGCACTGGGACCCAGCCTTTTTGGAATACATGAACAAGCTACAAGAGAAGAAACCCGTGCTGTTTTGCGGCGACCTAAACGTAGCGCACGAAGCAATCGACCTAGCCAGGCCGAAAGAAAACGAAGGCAAGCATGGCTACACCAAAGAAGAACGAGCCGGCTTTGACAAGATGCAAGCCGCGGGTTTTGTGGACACCTTCAGAGCTGCGTTTCCCGACAAAACCGAGGCCTACACGTGGTGGACCGCCTGGGGCGGTGCACGGGCGAACAACGTTGGTTGGCGGATAGATTATTGGCTGGCAAGCGAGTCCATCGCTGAAAAAGTCAAAAACCCACAAATCATTGCCACGCAAATGGGCAGCGATCATTGCCCAGTAAGCATAGAGGTTTCATAGTGGATACTTCAATGGACAATACAGTCGCAGCAACTCCGCAGCCATTTCCAACCCTCCACGACAAAACACTCATTATGCTGGTGGGGCCTGCCTCGGCGGGTAAAACAACGGTTATTCGTGCCGCCGAGAGGCTAGACACCTCGTTTTCATTTGTGCAGTCGTTTACCACCAGAAAACAGCGCGACCTCACAGATACGTCGTACATGTTTTTACCATTCGAGGAAGCCCAAGCGCTGCGCGATAGCAACCAAACGGTCACCTGTATCGAGCACCCGACGACGCACGATTTATACGGCACCCTTGAAATCAGCTTCCGCACTGAGTACTGCCTGCTGGATACGTTATTCAATAGCGTCAATACCTATACATCGCTGCCATTCTCTCGAACAACGTCTATATCTATCACGACGCCAGTACAAAAGTGGGTAGCGTATTTCCTTAGTCGTTTTCCGCAGGAATCAGAGGAAGGCAAAAAGCGCCTCGAAGAAGCACGCCTCTCTATTCAATGGTCGCTCGCTCAGTCAAGCGATCACGCTTGGATCGTGAACGACTCTACTCCAGAAGACGCCGCTAAAAAATTGATAGCGATTGCGCGCAGCGGATCGAAAGGCGATAACGGCACAGAGCATGCAGCAGCAATCCTACATACAATCGAGCAAGGCATATGGTAAAGCAATTCGCTGTATTCGACATTGATGGCACCATCTTTCGATGGCAGCTGTACCACGAACTATTCGACGCGCTAATCGACGAAGGTATTATCACTCAGAAAGAGTCGAGACGAGTGTTGGCTGCGCGCGAAGCCTGGCGCAAACGCGAGCTCGACTATCACGCCTACGAAGGTATTTTAATGGAAGTGATGGAACAAGCAATCGTGGGGCTAGACAACACGCGTTTCCATGAAATCGCCGCGGTGATTTTGCGCAAAAAGGGCCACCGCGTGTACACTTACACGATCGATTTATTGCACGAGTTGCAGAAAAAGGGCTACGTGACGATTGCCATCAGCGCGTCGCACCAGCAGCTGGTGGAAGCATTTTGCAAGCTGCACGATATAGACATAGCAATCGGGCGCAAATTTGAAATCATAAAGGGTAAACTGAGCAAAAAATCAGAGATAGTACACGGCCGCAAGCACATTATGCTTGAACGAGTAGTTCAAGAACACGACCTGACCTATGATGGGTCGTACGCAGTGGGTGATTCAGGTGGCGACATCTCTATGCTGGCGCTAGTAGAACATCCGATCGCGTTTAACCCGAATAAAGAGCTGATGGATGAAGCGATGAAACACGGGTGGCCGATTGTGCTCGAGCGAAAGAGTATCGCCTACAAACTAGAGAAGGGCAGCGATGGAACATACGTACTGGCAGAAGCAATCAGCCGATAAGCCATTGTTTCCCGATGTAGAGTGGTCGAAGCCCGAGCAAAAATCGCAAGCAGGTAAGCTGGCGATAGTCGGCGGCAACAAACTAGGTTTCGCTGGCGTGGCCGAGGCATATAAAATATCGCTCGAAGCCGGCGTAGGCCAGGTGAAGGTGCTGCTGCCAGATGCATTAAAAAAGAGCGTGCCAAACGCCGTAATTGATGCAAATTTCGCGCCCAGCAATGCATCTGGCGGCTTTTCGGCTGAAGCCAAGGCAGAACTACGCGCGATTAGCGAATGGGCAGATGCGGTACTGATAGTAGGAGATTTAGGGAGAAACAGTGAGACAGCTGTGCTGTTCGAGCAGTTTTTATCTGATTACCAAAAGCCCGTTACTCTCACGCGCGACGCTGTTGATCTAATAAAAAACAACCCGAAACTGCTCGCCGAAAGGCCAGACACGCTACTGGTGCTGTCGTTCGCGCAGCTGCAAAAGCTGTTTCAGGGGGTGTACTACCCAAAAATGTTGACCTTTAGCATGCAGCTCACCCAACTAGTGGAAAATCTGCATAAATTTACCATCACGTACCCAGTAACCATCGCGAGTCTTCACAACGACACCTTGCTAATCGCCCACGGTGGCAATGTAACCACCACCAAATGGGATAACCCTATGGCCATCTGGCGCGGCACCACCGCAGCAACAGCCGCTAGCTATTGGTTGTGGAATCAGCAAAAGCCGCTCGAGGCGGTTACTGCAAGCCTTTAGCTATTGTCGAAATAGATAAATCATAGTATGGTAAGCTTATGAAAAAATCCGATCGAATGGTATTCATCGGTGGGTTTAGCGGCGGACAAGACGCCGTTGATCGTGTTGGCGATGAGCTCACACGGCGCGGCGACTACAGGCAAGTCGAGTCAGTAACCTTTGCGTACGCCGTTGAAAACCCTGAAGAATTAGCGCGAATGTGTAAAGATACAAAAGGCATCGCAACGCATTCCGGGGGAGCAATGATTGCACGAAAACTATGTTTGAACGCGGAAGATTTTTTTGCTTTTGCGCCTCCCGTGCCTCGGTCAGCCGCGGCTTTGGCAACCACAAAAACTATCAAAAAAAGCATCGAAATGTTTCGAATGGCCACGTCTTCTAATGACCGACATAAAGCCATGCAGTTTCACAAAGAGTCAGGCAGGGAACTCCTGCGGCATCCGCGAGCAAGTTTCTCACAATTACCTATGATTGCGGCATTCAACATATTCGACCCGGCATTCGCAAGAGGCGCCGTGGTAGGCATCATGAGAAACGATGCGTATTTTAAGTTATCAGATACCGAGAAGGCAGAAGCTGCCAATGCGCCCCTAAGACAACTCATCGAACTAGAAGGCCAGCACGACGAACTAGTCCTCAACCCAAAACAGACACTTGAACAATTCATCGCCAAGCTGAAAACTTAGACAAAAATTCATACTTTGGTACCGCGGGCCGGACTTGAACCGGCACGTCCGTGAGGACATGGGATTTTGAGTCCCACGTGTCTACCAATTCCACCACCGCGGCACGA
>JAUIII010000016.1 GCA_030431855.1 bacterium | reverse complement strand
CGGACAGATGGATGTTTACGGTCTTATCCACGACACGACCGAGAGTCGTAACCCTTATGACGTCGTCATGCTCGGTAATGGCTACCGCGCCGAAAACACACCAAAATTCCGTAAGTTGGTGGTGCCTCCTGCAAGCGGAAATGCATCTGGGGTAATAACTGTGCACACAAACCCGAACGAACCAGCGAAGTTCCTCGTGCTCAACGGTCAATTACGTAATGACGGGCCAAACCAACTGATCCAGTACGTCCCTGAACTTACCATTCCAGAGTCTTAGACGACTTGCGGAAAGAAAAACATCCTAGGCCTACTAGGATGTTTTTCTTTGGTGGCTCCTCCCAGACTATCGGCTAAAGCCTCCTCCGCTCAGAAAGGGACACGTGCAAGCACGAGTTTCCTTTTCTCGTTTCACGACCTGCCAGTTCAAGTCTCTTGAGCAAAACTCAAGCCAAACAAAAAATCGACCCCAAGGGTCAATTTCTTGTTTGGTGGCTCCTCCCAGACTTGAACTGGGGACACAAGGCTCTTCAGGCCTCTGCTCTACCAACTGAGCTAAAGAGCCACAACTTAACCAATTGTACAGTAACAGGGGCGAAACGGCAAGCTACTTCAGAATATCTTTGAAGCTTGTTAGCTCGCTTGGTAGTACCACCAACGTTTTTTGGCTTGGTTCCATGGAAATTTTCTCGAGTGATTGGAGTGTACGTATACTGACACCACCTGGGGTTTTTGCGAGCGTTGCTGCAGCTTCAGCGACTGCTTTTGCAGCTGCCTTTTCACCTTCAGCGGTAATTATTACCGCACGGCGTTCACGCTCGGCCTCTGCCTGTTTCGCCATTGCACGCTTCATGTCCTGTGCAAGTTCTATATTTTGAATCTTTACGGCCTCAACATCAATTCCCCATTGGTCGGTTTGTTTGTCGACAATCTCTTTAATCTGACGGCTCATCTCATCGCGCTTTGTGAGTACGTCGTCTAAATCTGCGTTGCCGATAACATCACGCAGCGCCGCTTGTGCGAACTGGCTCGTACCATAAATATAGTTGGTAATCTCCAGCACGGCGCGATCTGGCTGAACAGCGCGCAGGTATACCACAGCGTCAACCTGTACGGTAACGTTGTCCTTGGTAATAACTTCTTGTTTACTGACATCGATGGGTGTAGAGCGAACATCGACGCGCATGAGTTGCTGAAAGATGGGCACAACAATGCGTAGACCGGGCTGACGCACCCCTGTAAATTTACCGAGAGTCAGTACGACCCCGCGCTCATACTGTTTTATTACTTTAATACCACTCAGTATAAATACGAGTATTGCAACGCCTAGCCAAACTAAGACAAAATCCATATGCTCCCTCCAGTTACTGTATACCTATTATATCACCCAAGTGCGAGTTCTATAAGCTTGTCGATGAGCTGAGGATACTTTATACCCTGTTGGTGCCACAACATTGGGTACACACTAGCATTGGTAAAGCCAGGTATTGTATTGAGTTCGTTGAAATATACATTGCCCTCATCGTCGGCGAAAAAGTCGACCCTAGCCATACCTTCACAGCCTACATTGTTGTATATTTTCATGGCAGATTGCCTCACTTCATTCAAGACTGTTTCGTTTACATGTGCTGGGATGTCTATCTCTAGACCGCTATCGGCTGAATATTTTTGCGTGAAATCGTAATACGTGTCTTTTGGCTTGATCTCGGCAACTGCGCTAGCTGAATGGTGCGGAGGATTACCCAATATACCTACTTCCAATTCATGACCTATTATTGCCTTTTCCACGATTGCTATAGTATCGTAATTTTGAGCGGTAGAGATGGCAGAAGCGAGCTCATTGTAGTCTGTTACTCGAGTTACACCCATTGAGCTACCTTCACGTGCTGGCTTTACAAACCAAGGCCCGTCTCCCAAGTCTCCGCATACTGTATCCTTATTGGCAAGTTTTTGCTCTATGTCGTCGCCCTTGTAAAACGCCATCCAGGGCGTTACTTTGACCCCCGCGAGCTGTTTAGATGCAACCTTGTTCATGCAGACTGCACTTGCTTCAGAACCACTGCCTACGAATGGCACGTGTAACATCTCAAGTAGCCCTTGTAATGTTCCATCTTCGCCGTTTTGACCGTGCACCAATGGAAATACGACATCAACATGAAGTACATTATTGCCTGGTATGGTGATGAAACTTTTGGTAGCGGGTACAGCCGCCAGCTGAACGCCGCCGTGCTGATGCGGATTTTCTTTCCAACCGTCAAGCAACCACCACTTGCCTACTTTATCGATATAGCATAGTTTTACATCGTACTTTGCATTGTCCATCGCCGCGTAAACATTGCGCGCGCTCATTATAGAGACATCGTGCTCTGACGATTCACCGCCGAAGAGTAATAGAACAGTTTGTCGGCTCATAATAATCCAATTATACTATAGATATGACACGTGTGCCGCTGGCTGAACAAATGAGACCACATACACTCGATGAAGTGATTGGACAAACCCACTTGCTGGGCGATGCTGAAATATTGCGAAGAATTGTAAGGCAAAAAGAGCCTGTGAGTTTGATCTTGTGGGGCCCTCCTGGCACTGGAAAGACTACATTGGCACGTATTATCGCGCGGGAGGTCGAAGCAGAGTTTATAGAATTGAGCGCTGTGACCAGTGGAAAAAAGGATGTTGAGCGCGTCGTGGAGCATGCGAGACAAAACTGGAACCTCAAGCTACGCACAATTTTATTCGTTGATGAAATTCATCGTTTCAACAAGGCGCAGCAAGATGCCTTTTTGCCGCATGTAGAAAGTGGGTTGATAACACTCATCGGTGCAACCACCGAAAACCCCAGCTTTGAAATAATTACACCGCTCCTTTCACGAACCCGAGTGTTAGTATTGCAGCCACTTGGTAAAAATGAAGTAGTCGATATATTGAAACGCGCACTTAAGCAGCTGAAACAAACAAAGAATGTAACACCAAAAGCGCTTGACTACTTGGCTGAACTTTCAGGTGGGGATGCGCGCGTAGCACTGGGCAATCTGGAACTTGCACTTAGCTTTGACGAAAAAGTAACGCCTGAGATCGTAAAAGCCGCCGCGCAAAAGAGAGTTCCCGGCTACGACAAAAAGGGCGATATGCACTACGATGTGATTAGTGCGTTCATAAAAAGCATGCGTGGTAGCGACACACGGGCAACGCTGTATTACCTGAGTAGGATGATAGATGCTGGCGAAGATCCAAAGTTCATCGCACGTCGCATGGTCATCTTTGCGTCCGAGGACATTGGCCTTGCTGGTAACGGGGCACTTGGCCTGGCAGTCGCGACGTTCCAAGCAGTCGAGCGAGTCGGCTTGCCCGAAGCTGCGTACAATCTGTACCACTGCGCTACAGCGCTGGCTCGGAGTGAAAAATCACGTGAAGTTACCGACCTTATGACACAAGCGAAAGCACTCGCTCAGAAATATCCAGACTCACCAGTACCGTTGCATGTTCGTAATGCTCCGACGAAACTGATGAAAGATTTGGGGTATGGCAAAGGCTATAAGTGGCAAGCTGATTTTACGCACGAAAAAGGGTTCTTGCCAAAAGACGTACACTAGTGCTCGGCTAGTAACACCGCTAGCACGCCGTTTGTCCAGCCGAATCCGTCCTGTAGCGGGTACTCACCACCGCCACCTAGCCCGTGCTCGCCTACGACATCGTATTTCTCTACCAGTTTGTGATGTTTTGTATACACTTTCATATTGAGGCGAATCCAGCGGTGTTTGATTTCATTGGCGAGCTCGTGGTGACCATAGTGACGTAGCCCTTCAATTGCAATAAGTTGGAGCGGTGCCCAGCCATTTGGAGCGTCCCATTGTTCGCCGTTGTCCACCAAACTAGACACTAATCCGCCCTTTTTTAGAAAATCTTTTTCAATTCGCCTCGCAACCGCATCTGCTTGTTCCTTTGTAGCAATGCGCACATATAGCGGAAACAGTGCAGCCAGTGTTAGTTGGCCAGTTGGCTGCTCATGATGAAAGTTGTAGTCGACAAAGAACTGCTCTTTTTCATCCCAGCAATATGTTTGAATTGCTTTTTCACGCTGCTCGGCTTTCGCCTGAAATTTACGCGCAAGCAGCGGGTTTTTAATTAATCGATATGTTTCAGCGAGCGTTTGCTCAAGATGGTACAGAAGACAGTTTAAGTCTACAGGAATGATATCGGCAGTATGGATTGAGCTAATATCCTTTGGATCGGTAAACCAGCGCGAGCTAAAGTCCCATCCGGATTCTGCTGCAGCGCGAAGATGCAGGTACAGCCTGTCTGCATCGCGGCCATGCGCCTTTTTTGCCGTTACTTTATCTTCAAGTTGTGATTCGGGTCGCGGTTTCATTTTGTTATCGTAGTAGCGATTTAAAAACATGCCATTTGGCATTTGAGCAATACGAAGATATGCTTTATGTTCAGTCTTCGTTAATTTAATGCGACCCTTCATCCAGAAACGATACTCTGCGAGCATGTACGGAAGGTATTCGGCCAGGGTTCGCGTACGACCTTTGTGACTTGCAAGTAGTTTTACCATGTAACTAAAGAATGGTGGCTGTGAGCGACTTAAAAAGTATGTGCGATTGGCTGTGGGGATATAGCCGAATTTTCGAATCATAAATGTATAGTTTTTTAGCATGTTTTCTACCATGCGCCACTGCCCATGAATTGCTAGCCCACGCATAATAAAGTACGTGTCCCAGTAAAACTGCTCGGAAAAGCGACCACCGGGAACGATGTATGAATATGGCAATGCAATGAGCGATCCTCGGTTGAGTCGGTTTCGTTTTTCTAGATGCTTCCACAGCATATGAATGTGTTCAGAAACTGGTCGGGTGGGGTCAGCCGCAAACGCCGCTGATTTATGTGGCTCAAACTCGTAAAAGTGGCGATTTACAAACTCTCTGAGATCAAAATTAGGGTCATCTTTTGCTAGTACATATTCGCGTTGTATCGCTTTCATTCTGCCGCGCGGCACAAGATCCGTAAACGTTTTACCGTCATCATACACTCGCTGTCTTTGCACCACATCAAACAATTCCCCCAGCGCTTCATCTGGGCTTTTATCGACTTTCAACAAACTTCCTGTCGTAGAGACCAGGGCAGTCTTTAGCTTTTCATCGCGCGGCAGCTTAAATGCAATTCGTTTGGGCATACACTTAGTATAAAGAAGTCGGCGCCTCTATGGCAAACCGCTTTTGCTTTACTGCTTTGCGGCGCGCTTGCGTTGGTTGGCGTCGAGATATCGTTTGCGAAGACGCAGGTTCTTTGGCGTCACTTCTAGCAGCTCGTCGTCTTCGATAAAATCAATGCACTGTTCAAGACTCAACTCTGTGTACGGCGTCAACTGCACCACGCCATCACTTGAACTACTGCGCATATTTGTAAGGTGTTTTGCCTTGCATACATTAATTTCAAGATCTTCCTGGCGTCGATTCAAGCCAACAATCATACCACCGTAAACAGTTGTTCCTGCGCCGACATATAATTCGCCCCTAGCTTCAGCAGCTTGTAGTGCGTACGGCGTTGTTGTGCCTGCTTCAAATGCAACCAATACACCATTGCGTGATTGCTGCAATTTTGACCCGGTTGGCTGGTAGCCGTGCGGCAGGCTATTCATAATAACCGTTCCCTTGGTTGCTGTAAGCAAGACATTCCGTAGACCAATCAACGCACGGGTTGGCAATAGATAGTCGAGTCGAGTCGTGCCAGTGCTTGTTTGTTCTTGCCCTCTCATTTCTGCGCGCCTCGTGCCCAATTCTTGGCTCACTGCTCCGACGAACTCTTGGCCAACTTCAATGTACAGTTCTTCGACTGGCTCTTTCGTGACGCCGTCTTCCTCTATGGTCACCACTTGGGGTCGTCCAACCTCGAACTCAAAGCCTTCACGACGCATCGTTTCTATCAATACGCTTAAATGCAACTCGCCACGTCCGCTCACTGTAAAGCCAATGCCATTGTCTTCAACCCGTAAACTCACATTTGTCTCAAGCTCTTGCTGCAATCGATCGCCAATTTGACGACTAGTGTTGAACTCGCCCTCTTTACCCTTTAGTGGACTGGTGTTTGGCCCAAGATACATACTGAGTGTTGGTGCCTCAACATCAATGAGCGGCAATGCCTCTGGCTGGTCTTTGTCTGCTATTGTCTCGCCGATGTGCGCGCTCGCGATGCCTGTCAGTGCGACAATATCGCCAGCGACTGCTTCAGATATCTCTTCGCGAGATAGCCCTCTGTAGCCAAACATTTTTTCAATACGAGCATTCACAGTCGTTCTATCTCGTTTCATAAGTACAACCGACTGGCCTTTTTTCGCTTGCCCGCGACTGATTCTACCTATCGCGTATTTACCTAAAAATGAATCATACTGCAGACTCGTTACCAATAACTGAAGACCGCCGTTCTCGTCGACGTTTGGCGCCGGGATATCATTTATAATCGCGTCAAAGATTGGCGTAAGGTCGGCGTGCTCAGCAGGATTTGATGGTATCTCGCTCCATGCTTTGCCTTCACGACCAATTGCATAGTAGGTTGCATAATGCAGTTGGTCATCACTGGTTGCGAGTTCAAGGAACAAATCAGCGACTTCGTCATTCACTTCATCTATCCTGCGCGACGGTTTGTCAATTTTGTTGACCACTACCACTGGTTTCAAGCCAAGCTCAAGTGCTTTTGTCAGCACAAATTTAGTTTGAGGCATTGGGCCTTCCTGAGCGTCAATTACCAATAAGACACCGTCAGCCATATTGAGCGTTCGTTCTACTTCGCCAGAAAAATCGGCGTGCCCCGGCGTGTCGATAATGTTAATTTTGTAGTCGCCATAGTAGATAGAGGTTTGTTTCGCGGTGATGGTAATACCGCGTTCGTGTTCCTGATCGCCAGAGTCCATAATTAACTCCTGACTCATTTCTGCCTGGTTTTCACGGAACGTATTGCTTTGCTTCAATAAGCCATCTACCATGGTTGTTTTGCCGTGGTCAACGTGTGCGATGATTGCGATGTTGCGTATATTTTCTGCTTTTTTCATAAAAATATGCCCTTTCTGGGCGTTTCATCCATTATTATACCATTAAACCTATTTATACGGTAGTATCAACCAACACTGTGCAGGGTTACCGCTGCCGGCCGCAACTGTTTGGCCAGAGGCTGGGGGGGTCGCGCTATACCATAAATAATTTCCGTTGTTTGGTTTTGAAGCTATTGGACCAACGGGGCATCGGGTGTTATCGCCCTCGACGCCGTATACCAGCATTGCAACTGGCGTTGCTGCCGCGTAACTTGCTCCATCGACTCTGTTTCCAAGTGACGATGCGACATACATAACACCCTTTAGGTTGACATTCGGCAGTACTGGCATCGGTAATTTACCGCCAGTTACACCTTGAAGCGAAGTCATAAACGTTGAATCGGTCGCACCAGCGCCAAACCAGCACTGGGACGTTGGATAATTGTTACCAAGGCACACTCGTGTACCCGGCGTTGTCGGTTCCGGATAGCTACCGGTTTGTGATCGCGCAAGCACCAACGCATCTTTGTATTCCTTCACAGTAGCTGCTATCTGCGCGTTTCGCGCTCGCTGCTGCACACCGTTATATGCAAGAATGATTACCGCTGTGAGTATAGCCAAAATTGCTATAACAACCATAATCTCTATCAATGTAAACCCACCGCGCATCTTAGTCATAAGTACTTATATTGTACGGCGCGGTAGATGTATATGCAACTTTGGTGGAGCATAGCAGATTCGAACTGCTCACCTCTTCGCTGCCAGCGAAGCGCTCTAGCCAAATGAGCTAATGCCCCATCAAAGATGCACACGCATGTCCGTATCATATCAAAAATTCACCACATCTTCCAGGGGTGAATCCTTGATTGCTGCTACGCGCCCACCCGGGGGCACGCGGTGTTTTGTATTCGGCTGTTTATTTCTTGGCAACGGATGCCCCGATGCGTACCAGCTTATGCTTTATTATGATGCAATCACGACAAACTTGCAAGCAACCTACTATATTTGACTTTTGAACATCGTATAGAATTCAGTGCCAGGCTTGGCAAGTTCGGCATAGGTGCCGTGTTCTACCAATTTTCCATTTTGTAGCACGTATATGCTGTCGGCACGCTTAACGGTCGATAACCTGTGGCTTATGGCAATAATTGTCTTTTTGCTCGCAAATAGTCGCTTGAATATTTTTTCTTCAGCTAGTGCGTCGATTGCGCTCGTGGGTTCGTCTAATATCACGATTGGACTATCTCGATAAAAATTTCTGGCTAGCGCAAGCCGCTGATATTGGCCGCCGCTGAGTTCAGTTGCGGTAATCTCGTCGTTATTATCCGCCATCCACCTCTCGATATATGTATCGGCGCCCTTGTCTAGCTTTTTCACGACTGACGTAAACTCGGCAAAATCGATTGAATCATACATATGTTGCTCTTTAAAAGGTTTCGAAATATCGCCCATCTCGATATTTTCACGTATGTTTGCGAAGTAATAGTTTAAAAAGTCTTGTCCTAGCAGCGCAATTTGCTTATGCCAATCTTCTACTTTTATCGTTTGCATGTCCTGATCGTCGAGCAGAATCTTGCCGTCTGTAGCGCCATAAAGACCAACCATGAGTTTAATGAGCGTGCTCTTACCAGCACCATTTTCGCCCACGATAGCGATGTGTTTACCTGCTTCGATTTTCAGCGAGATATCCTTTAGCACGTCGCTACTTGTTTTCGGGTAACGGAATGACACGTTTTGCAGTTCGATTGTCTTTGGCACTTGTAATAGTCCCGATTTGTCATCTGAGACTTCCTTTAGCTCCATAAACTTTTGATAATCAACAATATTAGCCAAATCTTCGTCGATTCTTCCCAGCTGGGTTGCAAGTGATGTTGCCTGGCCCACTGCTCGACTCACGACTTGCTGCACATATACGAACTGGCCAACGGGTTGATTCCTGTTAATAATTTCGATGGCGATCCAGATGAGAGCGCCAAACTCAACAAGCTCCTGAAGTATATTTGCCCCCAGCTGCTTCCACGAACTTTTCAGCTCTAGTTCGAGCCGTGCCTTCTCGTCTGAGTCTCGTAGTTTGGCGTGTAGTTTTACTAGGTGTTTCGCAACACCATATATTCGCATTTCAGCGATATACCTTGAATCTTGTATCATCCAACTCATGTTACCCTGTTTACGCCGATTCGTAATGTTTCCTTCCCAGTGCTGTGCTTGCTGTCGGGCTAATTTGAGCTGTATAAAAATTCCCGGAGCAACCGCCAGAAGCACAATAAAGCCAACGCCTGGCGAAAGAATGATGAGGGCAATGATCGCGGCGCAAGCAGAAAATACACTGGTAGCTATCGAGGCGATTGTATTAAAAATGTAGCTGAAAAAGTAACTAAACCGTTTGGCTTTATCGTGAAGATCAATCACCTCTTTATCGTCATACATCCAAAATGGAAGTGCCATAAAATGGAGTATCATCTGATCTTCTATCGTTGCCTGGATCTTGTATCGTGTTTTTGTAGTGACGTAGTTGCTAATATTATTCCAGGTGAGTGAAATTAATCCTAGTACAACGGTGATAATCAGGTACATAAAGACGTTTTGAGCGCTCTGTTCGTTACCGCTATACGCACCAACTAGCGCTGTGGTTGTAAGTGCGGCAAAGTATGCTGTTGCGATAGGTAATACCGACTGAATCACGCTATCGATGAGTCGAATGATCGCTTCGGCTGGGGCAATACTAAAAGATGTATAGCCCACACGAATAAAGGCGCGAATGTATTCACGAGTGGTAAGTTTGTGTTGTGCCATTACCCGACCAGTATATCACTGTTACCGGACAAAAGGTGATGTGACTATTGGCCAGTCAATACCAACCCAGCCAGCTATCAGCCCGTACGCATTAATCAGCCATAGCGTAAGTACAACAACTGCGGCGGTCGCGATGAATGTCAGCGATCTCACGACCCAATTCTGCCGTTTTACCCACGCGTTCCAATGATCGTATTGTAACCTGGCAAATTTTAATATGCGCTTTGCCCATGGATATTCCTGCGCCAAAATGCCTAACGCGGCGAATACGATCAGCCACCCAGGGCCTGGGTATGGTATCGCCAGTATCCCCAGAACCAGCAGCGTTCCGCCGCCAATTGTAATGCCTACTTTCCTGGCTCGAGAGCTTACTTTTTTCTCATCTGTCACAGCGCGTCAGCCTTCACAAACCGAGGAGCATGTACACCATCTACACTCACTGTCTCTACAAACATATCGTATGGGCGTGCGAATAGTTCATACTTCGTGGTATACAGTGGTGTATACACAACAAGAGGCTCGTGTGTTTCACTGTGCATTGCGACACCCAATACCTCATACCGATTCCCAGTTTTTGAATGCACATAGGTGCCTTTCTCAAGCACTGGCATGTCTGGATTTTCAGCCGTCACTACTTGCTCCTACGTTTTAGAGTCAGTGCGCCCAGCACAATTGCAGCTACAATAAAACCGAGTACTACCCATATGTCCCGCCAGGATTCCGACGAAATATCTACTTCAGTGGCTACTCGCTGCAAGGCGTCCACCGCATAGGTCAGTGGTAAACAGTACGCGATACTCTGCAGCAAGTCGGGCATTTGATCAAGTGGCAGCAATAAACCGCAAACCAGGAACTGCGGAAAAATAAACGCGGGCATAAACTGCACTGCTTGAAACTCAGTACGCGCGAATGCGCTGAGAAAAATACCGAGTGCAGTACCGAGCAGCGCATTACACAATGCAATGAGAATGACAAACCACTCAGGCCCAGCGACGTTCATATCAAGCAGATAGATTGCGACAGCGCTCGCTATCAGTGATTGTATTATTGCAAGCAACCCGAACGCGATGGTATAGCCAAGTATAATATCGAGTTTCGCGATAGGCGTAACAAGTACTCGCTCAAAGGTGCCGTTAGTTCGTTCACGCAATGTTGTAATACTTGTGATAAGAAACATAATGGTAAACGGAAATATACCAAGCAGCGCAGGTGCAATGCGATCAAACACCATCTCTTGGTCTATATACAGCCAGTACAGTAGGCTCATGAGTACGACCGGTACGAGGAATATCAGTGCCACAGACCGATGGTCGTGTGAAAGTTGGCGCAAAATACGGCGAGCAGTGGCAAGGACTGCGCTCAGGTGATATATCATTGTTTGCCTCCAACCAACTTCAGAAAGGCTTGCTCAACACTCTGTGTTTTTGTCTCCTGAAGTAATTTTTTACGAGAATCAGACCACAATAAGCTTCCGCTACGGACCAACAGTACATTCTCGCATCGTTCGGCTTCATCCATAACATGGCTAGAGATAATAATTGTTTTGCCTTTTTTTGCCAGTGCACCGAATAATCCCCATAGGTGATGTCTCAAAACCGGATCGAGACCTACTGTTGGCTCGTCGAGTATCAACACATCTGGATCACCAAGCAGTGCGATGGCTAAGCTAACACGTGCACGCTGGCCACCCGACAGGGTCGAAGCGAGTTGTTTTGTTTGCTTCGTAAGGTCTACGACTTTAATGACACTCGTAACATTTGCTTTGCTTGCTTGAATGAGCCGCGCGAAGTACAAAAGATTCTGCTCGACAGTCAAATCGTCATAAATAGCCGGGCTCTGTGTAACATAGCCAATCTTACTTCGCAGTGACTTATCGCCAACTACTTTACCATCTACCTGAAGCTTGCCTCGCGAAGGAATCTGTAAACCGACGATTGTACGCATGAGCGTGGTTTTGCCTGCCCCACTTGGGCCAATAAGGCCTGTTAGCACGCCAGGTTTTACAGAAAATGTTAGAGAGTCCAAAATGGAGTGGTCCTGTTTCTCGACCACAAGTTTGTGAGCAACTATCCCTCCGCTCATGCTACCACTATATCATTTTTTTATGTCTATTCCGAGCGAGGGTGCTTGGACAGTAGAAAGTCACGGACTTTTTCAATTGCGCGAACTTCTCGGTATAATTCATCATACTCGTTTCGTGTTAGCTCTGCACGTGTTCGACCGTTATATCCATCGACAGCAAAAATCGGATCAGAACCAAAGGCGTAGTCGGCTTCACCTTTCGGGTGCTCTGCAATTACACCCTTCAACTCGCCGTGGAGCAGGGTGAGCTCATTACCATCGAAGTACCCAAAGTACGCCCTCGCAGTCGCACGGCGCGACAACAAGCCGTCTACCATGCGACACATATTTTCTAATCCATTTTCTGCAGTAACAAAAAACTTAATAAACGGACCAGGCAGACCGTCGAGCTCGTCAAGCCACAACGAAAAATCGTCAACGAAGACGGGGCGATTTACCATGCTGTATGCTTGTCTTACCTTATGTTCAATAACGTCTTCTGGTCGCTTTGACTGTATTTCATCAAGCTCCAATGCTTGGTAATCAACGTTTATGTCAAGTAAGTTTCGAATATGTTCAGCTTTGTGTGGGTTTCCTGTAATAAATAATGGCTTAGTGTTCATATAGTCCCCTCAAGGCTTTAAACGATGCATCGAATACATCCATGATCTCTCTCGGCGGTTCGGCGTTCAGTTTCGTCGTAAAACGATTGTGCTGGCGCTCTGCCCAGGCATCAACTTGTGACCCTATCGTTATGCCTCTGTCGTTTGCGTATGCGGCTTTATCCGCATGATGCGTCCAAGTAGTACATGCTTTATCGGGCACATATACTGCGGCCGCTTCGGGCGTATCAAGCTTTTCATATTCGTACATAGCCTGCTTCAACTCTGGGTAGGCGCTAAACATACCGTCAAATTCTTGCAGTGCGGACTCTTCTCGCTGATGTTTTGCGTGAAGGTCGGCCTCTGTTGCGTGAAGCGTGTCTTCGTCTCCAGTAATTATCTCTAGCAAATCATGCACTAGTGCGAATAGTACTACCTTGTGAATATCGACTTGAATATTCTCGCTTGTGCAGATGTGATAGGCTATTAGCGCAAGCGAGAAAGAATGGTGTGAATCTGGTTCAAACTCTCCGCTCGGAAGCTTTGTCCCGCGTTTAATTTCAGCCATTTCTGCTAACAGCTCTGAAAGTCGTATTACCTCTTGAATACTCACGCTATTAGCTCCATGAATGAAGCTTCATCGATGACCGTTGTACCGTAGCGCTCGGCCTTCTGTAATTTACTCGCACCGACATTACCGCCAGCCACGAGATAATTCGTGTCTTTACCAACGCTCGTTTGAAACGTGCCCCCTAAATTGCGGATTGCATCTGCCGCCTCGTCACGACCCATATGCTCAAGCGTGCCTGTAACAACAAAGCTTTTCCCTGCTAGCCTGCCTGTTTTTTTATTAAACTGCGGACACACCCCTACTGCATCGAACTTCTCTAGCAGTTTTTCATTGTCTGGATCGGCAAACCACGCAAGTATACTCTCTGCTACGACGACGCCTATGCCATCAACAGCTTCTAGCTGTTCTATGGTTGCTATCGAGATTGCTTCGAGACTTTCGAAGTGATTAACAAGGTCAATCGCTGTTTGCACGCCGACATGGCGAATACCGAGTCCGTAGACAAAACGCTCAAGGGGAGGCTGCTTTTTTTCGGCAATTGCATCCACTAGTTTTTGCGCAGATATATCGGCAAAACGCTCAAGTTCTAAAAGTTGTGGTTTCGTAACGCTGTAGATATCCGCTAGGTCTGCTACTAACCCTGCGTCAACTAGCGCGTCGACATTCTTCTCGCCCAATGTGTCGATATCGAGTGCACCTTTGCTTGCGAAATGCTGCAACGCCCGCTTGAGCAGAATGGGTCCGGTCGCTCCTTTTACTCGATATACTGCTTCACCGTCTGGGCGAATAAACTCAAGTTCCGGATACTGCCGAGCTAGTTCGTCTTCGTACTGTATTGGCTTCGTACCTTCGGGGCGTAGCTCTACTAGCACTTTTTGAACCTGTGGGATAATATCGCCAGCTTTAAATATAATAACGGTATCACCACGACGCACATCAAGGCGCGCGATTTCATCCGCATTATGTAAACTTGCATGCTGTACGGTGGTGCCTGCCACGTCGACCGGTTCAAATACTGCCACGGGTGTTGCCGCTCCTGTACGTCCAATTGAAATAACGATATCCTGCACTATCGTGGTCGCCTCTTCCGCAGCAAATTTGTATGCGACCGCGCCGCGTGGGCTTTTTCCGACAACGCCTAGCTGTTCAAATTGTGCCCGATTGTTTACTTTTACTACTATACCGTCAGTGTTGTACGGCAGCTGTTCGCGACTTTCGTCAAGCTCATCTACATAGGCCATTACTTCATCAATCGACGTGAGTACGCGGGTTTTTTGGCTTGTTGTGATTCCCAGTTCGTGCATCATGGCGTACCCTACGGCGTTGCTGGGAACATCATCAGGTGATTCTCGTAGCACGTCATAGCCTACAAAATGTAGCGGACGCTCTGCGACGAGCGCAGGGTTAAGCTGACGAATAGTGCCTGCCGCTAAGTTACGTGGATTTTTGAAAAGTGGTTCGCCGGCTGCTTCGCGTACTTGATTTAGTTTCGCAAAATCATCTTTGTACATAACAATTTCGCCGCGGATTTCAGTGCGACCACGTAGCATGTGAGCGTACTTTTGGTTTTCACGTAGACGCAAAGGGACATTCTCAATTGTTCGCACATTCATCGTTACGTCTTCACCAATCCTGCTGTCTCCGCGAGTGATGGCACGAATTAACACGCCATCTTCGTATATAAGTGCGCAGGCAAGACCGTCCATCTTTATATCACAAATAAACTCGTGTTGTGTTTGTGGTAGTAGTTTTTCCATACGCGCCACCCATGCTTCTACTTCGTTGCGGTTAAAAACATCACTGAGGCTTATCATTGGAACGTTGTGTGCGACCTTCGTAAATTTATCAAGAGCTTTGCCCGCGACTCGTTGAGTTGGACTGTCGGGTGTTATTAGGCTAGGGTACTGCGCTTCAAGCTGAGCAAGCTCGTGCTTCAGACTGTCTGCCGCAGCCTCAGACATCGTAGATTCATTGAGTACGTGATACTTGTAGCGATAATCTTGAATTAATTGACGAAGTTTTTTTGCTCGCTCGGCAACGTCTTTAGGCTGGTGCTGCGTCATCATCTACAACCTTTCGATATAACATATACACATACGCTGATGCCCACACGGTAACAAACGAGGCGACTAGTAACAATGCAATCGGCACGACTGGCCAGCTTCGCGTAACTGGGGCAATGCCAATCAACCAATTATCTACGAGCGTAACTGGTACTATGGTTACCAGCCATAGCAACATGACACTAAATACCAACCATGCCATGCGTAGCAAAATACGAATTCGTCTGCCAATCACTAAATCACCTGCCGCCCGAATTGCGCGCCATGGGTACATGCCCGGCAGGGTCACGATAATCAGCGCCATGAACGATCCAGTCAGTAAGTACAGAGACAATATGATAAGTAACACTGCGACTATAGAAAATACCATGCTGAGTAAGCCGCTGAGTGAACCTAGTGTGCTGAGAATAATTACCGCTATGGCAATCGGTATGCTCTGGATAATCATGTAGAGCGCAACAAGTGCTGTTGCCACTATGGGCGAGCCAGCACTATAGATTCCGTCACGCAGCCGAGGTGTATTGCCAGCAAAGATAGATCGAAGCAGCCAGACAGTCGTAAGCCACGTCAACAGAACAAGCAAGCCGCTGTATATCTGTTGCGCCTCAGTCAGTTCGGGTAGTAAACTTCCACTCACGCCTGTAAATAGCAAAATGCCCGCCTTACCTATCTCGCCCCATACTCCCGTCAGAAGTGATTCAGATGTATCATCTATGAGTGAGCGGACTTCATTGAAGGAATTTTGCGAGGCGATACCAACCAGCAAACCAGTAAGCACAGCATACGCCAGCACTAATACTCCGAATAGTCGTTTATGTACCCATAGTAGACGTATGACTTCACTTGAAAATGCAATATATCCCGGTAATTCTAGCGACCGACTATAATCACGTCGACGCGTTAGTCGAAAACTGCGGTGAGGTCGGCGTTGCATATACGTTTGTATAGGACTTGCTATGCGGCTTACTAGAGAACTTGCTCTCCTTGGCTGCGCTACAGTGTTAGGTCGAGTTCGTTTCTGAGTGTTTCTTTTTTTCTTGGAGTTGGTGTTGGCCATGATAAATAATGTTTAAAATTGACCACTCATCTCGCGCAGACGGGCAACACGGTCTTCGATGGGAGGGTGCGTACTAAATAATTTCGCTACGCTTTGCCCCTTTAACGGGTTTGCGAAAAATAAATGTGCGGTTGAGCTGTTCTGCCGACGCATACCCGAACCGGCTTTGCCTATTTTTTCAAGAGCATTCGCTAACCCTTCAGGATCCCGTGTTGTCATGGCTCCGGTGGCATCAGCAAGGTACTCACGCTGGCGAGAAATAGCCATTTGGATGAGTGCTGCCACTAGTGGAGAAATGATTGCAGCAGCGATACCAGCGATGAGAAAAATTGGCGACGAGTCACGTCGATCACCACCACCAAACCACAGCATACGGATGAACATGTCAGCCAAAAGGCCTATGGCACTCACGAGCCCAAACACAATCATCATTACACGGATATCGTAATTTTTTACATGCCCCATTTCGTGAGCCATTACTGCTGTCAACTCGCGATCATTCATGGTATCAAGAATGCCTGTTGTCGCTGCGACAAAAGCGTGCTCCGGATCACGCCCCGTCGCAAACGCGTTTGGCGCTGGATCATCCATAACATATACTTTTGGCATTGGCATACCATTAGTGATAGACAAATTCTCAACAATTCTGTACAAACGAGGGTTATCCTTTTTTTGGATTTCATGAGCACCGTTTACGGCCAATGCGATTTTCGCAGCTGCAAAATACTGAAACAGTGCGTATGCGCCTGCCCCAACTAGTGTTCCCCAGAAAATACCTGTGCTCCCATAATACTGCGAGAACAAAAAGCCAATCACTGCTATCAATACGATAAATGCTAGCATAATTAGCACGGTGTTGCGTTTGTTTGCTGCTATCGCTGAGTACATGGACTAGTCCTGACTAAAACTCTACTTTTACAGGGTCTTTCACGGCGGCCATGTCTTCTACTTCAAAGAACTCTTTGCTCTTGAAGTTGAACATCCCTGCCACAACGTTAGCTGGGAATTGCTGGATTTTCGTGTTTAGATCACGCACACCTGCGTTATAAAAACGCCGTGAACCTTGGATTTTATCTTCAGTATCAACAAGTTCAGTTTGCAACTGTTGGAAATTTTCACTTGCGCGAAGCTGTGGATACGCCTCTGCTACAGCAAACAAGCTTTTCAGTGCGCCCTCAAATTGGTTCTCCGCTTTCGCTGCTTCTTTTGGACCTTTTGTTGTCGCAGATAGCACCTCGGCGCGTGCTTTCGTAACATTCTCAAACACTTCTTTTTCGTGTTTAGCGTAGCCTTTTACACTTTCAACCAAGTTTGGTATCAGGTCAGCACGACGCTTTAGCTGGACAGTAATGTCACTCCACGCTTCCTCTACCCGAACCTTTAGTTTAACCAACCCGTTATAGGTTGCCCATACAAACAATGCAGCCAATACGGCCAACCCGATCAATACCCATACCAACACCATATATTACCTCCAATTATCAGTGCTATACTCCTTCTATTATACGTTTATTCCTCTGAAAAAGCCATAAAAAACACGACTCTTTCGAGTCGTATTACGTTGGTGCGCGGGGCGGGACTTGTCACTATTTACTCCTCGAATAGCTAAAGCTATCTCGTCGGTCAAGCAAGGAAAACTCACACTGCCACAGGCAGTGCTCGACCAAGGTTCAGGTCCGTCGGCTACAATACAACAAGCCGACCATGACGGTCGGCAAGCTGTATTGGTGCGCGGGGCGGGACTTGAACCCGCACGACTGTTTAGGTCAAGGGATTTTAAGTCCCTCGTGTCTACCAATTCCACCACCCGCGCATATGAATATAACCATTCTTAGGTTAGATACTACTTCATGACAATGTGCTACACGAGGGCTCGTGTCTACGGATATTCACGTTTCATGCAGCACCATGCATGCGTGTGAATATAAATATGGAGGCACGGACGGGATTCGCACCCGTGTACATGGTTTTGCAGACCATTGCCTAACTCCTCGGCCACCGCGCCAGCTTGTTACATTATACCCCATAGAGGTGGTGTTTTTGAATGTAGTCGGCGATTTTCGGATCGTGCACTATGGCAGACTGCCTGGCACGCGAGGATGAGAGATTCTGGGAACGAGTCCGTATCATAGTATATCTATCTGGATTGATTCCCAGATGCGCCATAAGTGTATGAATGCGCTTGGCGTCGTTTTCGCTGCGTACACCAACCACAAAGCGAACACTACGTAGTAGGCTTGATAGATTATTCCACGTTTTCAATGTCAGAACTACATCCGTACCAGCAAGTAAGTATACATCCCCGTCAATCGCTAATTCGCGCAGTGTTTCTGGCATCTTGGCGACGTCTTCTCTGATAGTGCGGACAGCAACATTCGGATGCGACGCGAACGCCAACTCTAACATAGCCTTACGATGACGGAGGTCGCTCACGCTTTGTTTGCCACGCGGTGATTTTTCTGGCACCACAATCACGGTATCGAGTCTCATCTCAGCTAGCGCTGCCAATACGAAATCAATATGCCCCTGATGTACAGGATCAAAAGTGCCCGCAAAAAGACCAATTTTTTCGCTCATATAGCCATTATACGACGTTCCACCCGCTGCTATACTGTTGTTATGAATGAGGTTCGTGAATCTTGCAATAAAGTTGTCGACGCGGCGCGTCACGTGACGATCAACGATACCGCCCTACGACTATTCGCAGACGGCTTGCGCTCGTCTGATTTGCAACAATCTGAGTTTGGTACGGAGCTAGCGACACTCAGTGAATCCGAAAGGATTGCGTTTGTTGTA
>JAUIII010000015.1 GCA_030431855.1 bacterium | reverse complement strand
GCATATCTGAAACTTGGGGCGAATGATGGGAATTGAACCCACGACCTACGGAACCACAACCCGTCGCTCTAACCAACTGAGCTACATCCGCCACGCATGTTACACGAGAGCTATTGTAGCATATTTATCAGGGGTAGACTAGATGTCCGTAATAGTCTCTATGTTTGCACCAATCCCGTTCAGACGCTCGGCGATGTTTTCGTACCCGCGGTTAATCGAGTAGACGTCGCGCAGCGTCGATACACCAGGAGCAGCTAGCATCGCGAGCAAGATAACCACCGAAGGCCGCAGTGCAGGGGGCGCTATCATGTCCGCGGGCTTCCACCTTGTTGGCCCTGTGAGGTACACACGATGCGGATCAACAAGCTCTACATTTGCGTTTAGTTTTGACAGCTCGGTAAAGTAAATCGCTCGGTTTTCATAGCTCCAGTCGTGCAGCAGTGTGCGACCCTTGGCGACAGTGGCGACGAGCCCCATAAAGGGAAGATTATCCATGTTTAACCCTCCAGGATAGGAGTGTAGCTTATCCTTTGGGGCAACAAGTGATGATGGGTGGATGGTTATGTCTGCCAAGCGAGTGTGCTCGTTTTCGGCGATATATTCCTTGCCAATGGTGTATTGCAATCCCATTGCACCAAGTACTGCTAGCTCCATGTCGAGGTATTCAATGGGGGAGCGTGCAACAGTTAACTCTGATCGAGTGACCGCTGCTGCGGCAATGAAACTCATTGCTTCGATAGGGTCTTCACTAGGAAAGTATTCAACATTCTTGTTTATAGAACGCACGCCAGTGATAGTGAGACAATTGGTGCCTACGCCGTCAATCTTTATACCAAGTTTTTGAAGGTAGAGGCAAACATCCTGGACCATGTACTCGTTACTCGCATTTCGAATAGTCACGGTTCCATCATGCAAAGCAGCAGCCATTATAATATTTTCAGTTACTGTGTTACCGCGCTCGGTTAGTCTGATTACTTCACTTGGCGATTTGGCAGTCACGGTGGCATGGTAGTAGTCGGTACCTTCACGTGCCTCAACCTTCATACCGAATGGCGCTAGCCCATCCATGTGGGGTTCAACTGTGCGCTTGCCCAGGTTGCAGCCACCAGCAAACGGGAGTTTAAAGTCAGAGTATTGGTGAAGCAGCGGGCCGAGGAACATGATGACGGTCCGTGTCCGCTTGGCGGCATTCGCGTCTATTTGGTCTAGTTTGAGTTTTGCTGGAGGGGTAATTTCTAGGTCCGACTCGTTTATCCAGCGAACTTTCACGCCGATACTCTCGAGCACCTCAATAATTCGGTTTACTTCTTCTATTCGTGCAACTCTACGAAACGTCGTCTTACCTTTATTTAAAAGGCTCGCACAGAGTAAGCCCACGGCTGCATTCTTACTTGTTTTTATCTCTATTTTGCCTGAAAGTTTCGTGCCGCCGTGCACCTTGTAGCTCAGCTTGCCAGTTTTATTTAGCAACACCAAGTTACTACCCAGAACGTCACTAATACGAGCCAACATCTCTAGGCTGATATTCTGACCGCCTTTTTCGATGCGGTTTATAGCCGATTGTGACGTGCCTAGTTCCTTGGCAAGTTCGGCTTGAGTCATTTCTTTATCTGTACGGGTTTGCTGGATCAATCGACCCAGCTGTTTCTTGTAGGTGCTCGCAGTCATATCCAGAGTATATCACATACGATATATTTGTGAAGTGCTATAATAAACGTATGTTATAGCGTCTTACGTCATCTTTATGCTAAAAATTTACAACCAGGAGGGTAATTTATATGACTATGCAAGATGATGTTGTTGCGAAGCTTATCGCGGGTGAGGAGCAACGCGAACGCGACGGACTAGAGCTTATACCAAGCGAAAACTATGTCTCGAACGATGTGCTAGAAGCACTCGGTAGCGTGTTTACGAATAAATATTCAGAGGGCTACCCAGGAAAACGCTACTATGGCGGCCAAGATTTCACTGATCCACTTGAACAATTAGCCATCGACAGGGCCAAGCAGCTGTTTAATGCTGACCATGCAAACGTGCAACCACACTCGGGAGCACCTGCCAACGAAGCGGTGTATAGCGCATGGCTTGAGCCCGGCGATACGGTGCTAGCGATGGATTTGAGTCATGGTGGTCACCTGACTCACGGTAACCCAATGACAAGAAGCGCGAAGCTCTATAACTTTATTCCGTACAAGATGAAAGATATCGAGACGGGCGAGATTGATTACGACCATCTTCGAGAACTTGCTCTCGAGCATAAGCCAAAGATTGTGTTAGCCGGTTTTTCTGGCTATCCTCGCGAGCTAGATTACGCGAAATTCGCAGCTATTGGAAATGAAGTCGGTGCACTGCTGATGGCCGATATGGCACATATCGCCGGGCTGATTGCAGCGGGTGTAGCCAAGAACCCATTCGATTATGGGTTCCATGTTATTACCACTACTACACATAAAACGCTTCGGGGTCCACGTGGTGGCTTGATTCTTAGCAAAGGAACAGTTGGCAATCCATTGAAAGCGCCCGAGAAAACACTAGAAAACATTCCTACCTTGATTGATCGCTCTATTTTTCCTGGGATGCAGGGCGGCCCACATATGCATGTCATTGCAGCCAAGGCCGTTGCATTTGGTGAGGCACTGAAACCAGAGTTCAAGCAGTACGCCGCACAAATCATAAAAAACGCGAGGGTATTAGCGGATGAGATGATGCAACGTGGCTTCAAACTAGTCACCAATGGCACTAGTAATCACCTAATTCTGGCTAACGTACAGGAAAGCTTCGGCATAAACGGCAAGGTAGCCGAGGAAGCACTCGATAAAATCGGTCTCACTCTGAATAAAAACTCGGTACCAGATGACCCTAACCCACCCTTCCGACCAAGTGGCATTCGCCTGGGGACACCAGCACTTACCACCCGTGGTCTGAAAGAAAAGGACATGCAACAGATTGCGGAGTGGATGAAGCAAGCTATTGATGCCCGTGATGACGAAAAGGCGTTAGCAAAGCTACGCACTGAAGTAAAAAGATATCTTGCACAGTTCCCGTTGCCATACTAAACAGGGCGGTAGTAGCGAAATAAGAAACCGACCCAGGGGCTGGGTCGGTTTTATGTATCTTCCGCAATTCGATTACTATGCTGTCGCGAGAGTACAAGTACCCGATACGTCACCAGCGGTGAATGTACTTGCAGTAGAGACGGCTGCGTTTGCAACGTAGTCCCAGTATCCAACAATTACACCAGCGTCAGCACCAGAAGTGACACAGTTGTAGAAAAGGATTTGCTTTGGATCAGTTGGAGCAGCTGTGTATACTGTACCACTCACACTTGCTGCGGTTGTCGGTACGTAGTATGGAGTATTCTGTGCTGCGCCTGTAAGGTCGGTCAACGTGTCTGGGTATACGCCCTGATCTGCGTTAAATGCCTCTGCTTTTTTAGCAATGTTTGATGCGGTTTCTTGCGCGCTTGATTTCTTGGCACGGTTTTGGATGCCGTTGTATGCAACCACAACAATAGCTGCCAAGATTGCGATAATCACAATCACGATCAATAGCTCTACGATGGTAAAACCGCGTTCTTTTCGCATAGTTTTGATATTGTTAAGAGTCATATTTAGTCGCCCCCTAGTTAAGCTTTACCTCTGTACTATACTACACGCCCATAGTAAGCGCAAGCGTTTTAAAGTATTTATCGAATATTCACACTAGCTACTCGAAGCGAGCCTGAAAAAGATACGGACTGACCAGCAATTGTTTTGCTAGCAGTTATAGTTACATTGATTGCTTTTGGTGAATCATCTTTTGCCCACGTGTATGCACTCACAGGTGACGTACCACTAGCAGAGTTGTAGTAGGAGACGCTGAATGTGCTAATATTTTCAAGCAGTTTTGAATCCTCTGCGCCACATACTGACGGATAAGACGAAATATCATCTGTAGAACAGCTTGCTTTTTGCCAAGCAGGGCCATTACAAAGCGAATACACACTGGTATTTCCCATAATCACTCGTCGCCACAGAGAACCGTCACGCACGAAATACACATACAAAACTTCATACGGGTTATTTGTTACCAGCGTGCCTGCAGAGCAGCTTGAATCAGGTGTATTCAGATAGACAAGTTGTTTTGAGGTGCTCAGGGGAGTCGTAGTAGTGGCAGCCGCCGCAATAAGCAGCGGGCCATTCGCAGATGTTGTGTAGTTGGTCGCGTCATCGTTGCTGCCCTGTGGTGTAGCGATAGGAAAGTATTGGTAGCTAGCGAATCCCTCTGTAAACTGTGTGGTCGCAGTTTGACTAACGAACGCTGTTGCAAAGGTTGCGTCATCCTCTATTGTGTTTAAGGCATTCTGTACATCGTATGCCATTACGTTTTGGTCGCGCGAGCGCAACCCGCCACCAGTCAACGACACAATAAACACCACAAATGAACCAATCAGCAAAATGACCAGCGGAGCAATAATTAACATCTCGATTAAGGTAAATCCACGTTCGCGGCTAGTTGCTATAGATTGCATGAGACAATACCCTGTTAGATATACCATCGTTGTACGTGGCCGTTATGGTTACTTTCACTACGCCAACTCCACTAAATGGACAGCTGTAAGTAGTGGCAAGAGTCGCATTACCCCGTAGGCCTGGAATCGCCACCTGCTCATTTGAGGGCGCAGTAGGTGCCGTTCCGCCATTGCATAGCCCGCTCACGGTATCAAACCGTATTTTCCGCAGACGATCATACACAATATTCGACACTTTGGCTGTTTTAGTGGCATCTGCGCCATCTTTAGAAACTTGGGTAGAGAGCTGGTACCCTGCAAGCAAGAACACGCTGCCAATGAATAGAGTAATAAGTAGTTCTACTGCGCTAAACCCGTCTTGTTTCGAGGTCATTGGTGTTTGCTCCGTACTGTGATGATATTGCCGGTAACCTCTTCTTTGTACAGTAAGGCATAGCGCTGACAATTTTCGTAGCAAAGTGCGTATGATGAACCACCCATTGGCTTGTATATGTAGTTACCATTATCGAGCTCATTCTCAATCCAGTCATTCAGTATCGTCACGGGGCTACGCTCTGGTTGTAGCCACGATGTCAGAAATTGCGGCGTAGTTTTATTAGGTGGAATAAAATTAGTTCTGGTGGTGCCAGGAAACGCCTGAGTCAAGTAGCCACCAGCAACGTAGCATGGTGAAAATTTTGCCGCCATGCCATCATCGGTAAAGTATGCACCGTTGCAGGATGCCGGCGTGCCGCTAGTATATTTATACCCCGATCCGGCTATATGAAACATCTCGTTCGCGCCAGGATACGTACCTTTTGTATCGCTAATTTTGTACGAATTGCCTCGCTGATAGTACTGTTCAAGCCCGCGAGCAATCGCTGCAATGTCTGCCTCGCGCTGGTCGTCGCGGGCATAAGTTTGTAGGTTGCGCACACCAGCAACGCCAAGCGCCAGTAGCGCCGTCGCTATCACTATCGTAATAAGCAGCTCTACAATAGTGAATCCACTGATCCGCCCACGCTCACTCATATGTATATAAGCATAAGTGGTTTTTGCTTGTGGCGCAAGCTACATCTCGAGGGGTTCTTGCTGGATGTTAATGCGAAACATGTCTCGCACCGCATCAATGACAGCTTCTCGTGCTGCAGCCAAGTCAGCGTACGACTGCGCCGATTCATTGATAAGTACCAGACAATTCTTGTCGTGTATTCGCATACCGCTGATAACTTGGTTTTTCATGCCAGCTTGTTCAATCAACCAGCCTGTCGGCACTTTAAAATTGTGGTTGCCTAGGTCGTATGCTGGCATATCTGGCCACTGTTTTCGTAGTTCCTCAAGTTGCCAATCTTCAATGATTGCATTTTTGAAAAACGAGCCTGTATTGGGTCGTTCCTGGGGGTCTGGCAGCTTGTCGTGCCGAATCGCCAATACAGCGTCACGTACTACTTTTGGGGTGAATATAGTCACGCCTACTTCATCAAAGTAGCGCTGCAGGGCATCGTAAAAGGGCGGCTGGGGTGCAGATTTGTATAATTTTAATGCGATCGAGTAAATTGCGTAACGACCGGTCGCCGACTCACGGAAAATACTTGATCGATAGCTAAATCCGCACTGTTCATTCTGTAGCACAACAAAACTATCTGCTTCACTGTCATACGCTTCAAGCTGAATCAGTGTATCGGCAATCTCTTGTCCATATGCGCCAACATTCTGTACTGGTGCGGCACCTGCGCTACCAGGTATGCCAGACATCGCTTCGATCCCAGATAGATTCATCTCGACTGTTCGAGCCACCACTTCGTCCCAGTTTTCACCGCCCCCTATTCGAATAACAGCGTACGAAGGCGTATCCTCTATTACATCAAAGCCCTTAACCTTGTTCAGTACCACCAACCCTGGGTAGCCTTCGTCTTTCGCGATAACATTACTGCCACCACCTAACAAAAAGAATGGGATGTTTTGTTGTTTAGCACTTCTGCAAGCTGCAGCGAGCTCATCAGGGCTGTGTGCTTCGGTCATATACTTGGCAACTCCACCTAGGCGCATGGTCAGGTAGTTTTTCAATGGGATGTTCTGGTGAAAGTCCATATAGCGAGTATAGCGCAAACCAAGCAATTGCTGTATAATTACCTCTGTAATTGAGTCAAACTCTCTATGCACCCGTAGCTCAGCGGATTAGAGTGAGGACTGCCAGTGGCAGTCCGCAAGGCCGGAAACGGATTGTAGGCTAGGCCTACAGTACGTTGAGGCGGGGTCGCAACCGATTGCCAATATTTTGGCAGTAGGATTGTGACCCGGTCTTCGGTTCCGAGTCGCCAAAGCCTAGATGTTCGAGATACAATAACAGTATGCACCCGTAGCTCAGCGGATTAGAGCACTGGTCTTCGGAACCAGGTGTCGTAGGTTCGAATCCTACCGGGTGTACCAAGATTATTTTTTTATGACACAGTTAAACACCATTGGAAATCAGTTTGCTCATGCGCTTAATCACGCGCATGCTCAAAAGACAACACGAGCCAACGCCAACGATACCGAGCAAAAGGTTCACGTAGTTGGTGCTGGTGCGAGCATCACAGCGGCATACGAGCAGCTTCGCATTGCTGCCGAGTATACCGAGGAGCATTTGCTATTGCAGCGGGCGATTCGTCGTTTCTACAAGCGTCTCTTTATTATTCGCGATCGCGCTCGTATAGAGTCAAGCGGGGAAGAGCTGCTGGTTGAATTGACGCAAGCTGGCTATGTCGCCAATGATTCTATTGCCGAATCAACGATGCAGGCGATCAACCACCTGGCAACCGAATACTACGGCGCTCATTTGCAGCTAGAAAAAACCAAAGGGCTGACCTACAAACAGGTAGAGCAGTGGGGCCATGAATTGCTTGCAGTTGAAACAGAGTGGTTACTGCACGATGCAAGCCACTTGCAGGCATTTACACAGTTTGCACATACCTATTTCGTTAAGACGCTCGACTTTGAAAAACTGCTTGGTTCAAAACCAGCCGAAACAGAAACAGTACTATATGCAGCCATCCACCGTGCATTGCTAAAGTCAGACGAGGCGGTGATTCGACTCGGGCTTCTCAAGCGATATCAGCAGTCGCCAAAACACCTCGACGCGTATATTCAAACCAACAAGCAGATCGACGAGCTCTTCCGCTCGCCGCTGATGGAAAAACTGTACCACATCGTCGACCGCCGCAGTGCGCACCTTCGTGTGCTTCGTCACATGGTTGATGCCGACCCGAGCTTGCCAAAATTGATGGAAAACAAATCGCAGTTTCTTGTGGTGTTTGAAAAGCAAGTCAGCGACGATTACGAGACGGTAAGCAAAAAGGTAAACAATGGCATTATCCGCAGTGTTATTTTTCTCATTATCACGAAATTCCTCATAGGCATCGCTATAGAAGTTCCATACGACTACCTCGTAGCGGGCGCTATTTTGTGGACACCACTACTTATTAATCTACTATTCCCACCTATTTATATGGTATTGCTGCGTGCTACATTGCTCATGCCAAATTCAGCCAACACGGCTCGTTTGGTGCAGCAAATCGAAAGCACGCTATATGACGACACGCCTAAAGTACAGTTAACACGTCGAGTCGAGCAGCAATTCAGCGCGGGCTACAACGTTGCCTATGCAGTAGTGTTTATGATTGTATTTGGCGGCGTTGCATGGGTGTTGTGGCACTACTTCCAGTTTGATTTACTGCACCTGGCCGTGTTCTTCGTATTCCTATCAGGTGCGAGTTTCCTTGGCTTCCGCCTCAGCCGTATGATTCGCGAACTTGAATCAATCGACAGCACGCAAAGCGGTGTTACTGTAGTACGCGACTTTCTGTATATGCCTTTCGTTGTAGTTGGGCGCTACATTAGCGACAAATACTCACGCATCAATCTCGTCGCGTTGGTGCTCGATATGCTGATCGAGCTACCGCTAAAAACAGTCTTGCGCCTGGTAAGGCAGTGGAGCGCATTTATTAGCGCGAAGAAAGACCAACTGTAGTTATTTCGTAAATTTCGAACGAATCGAGAAGAGGAAAAACCAGCTAATCAGCGCACCAATCGCTGCGCCAATGAGGGTGCCAACCACGCTAGCAGAAAAGAATGCGACCACCACGAGCGCACCTATGCTCACAAGTGAGGTGTAAAATAGCAAATTCCACCCTTCTTTTTTATGTTCTTTCAACTTCTGGAATGCCATAAACAGCAGCACTGCTTCAACGGCAGATGCCGCCATCATGAGCCACCAGTAGGTAGAGCTCTCACCGTAGTACAAGTCTACCCCGTAGCTGCGAGCAACATCACTAACCTGTGACACCTTTGTTGCGTAGTTCCACGCGCTCAGCACACTCAAAGCAGATAAAATAGCACCGATTAGTGCAAGCCACCACACATTGTTTGCCAGCCACTTTTTAAAGCCCTCTGGCAGCTGCGGCCACTTTTTATACATTTCATCTAGTTTCTTTTCTAGCCCAGCTGGCTGTGTATTATATTGCTCGCTCATCGCATACCTCCACGTTATTACTGCTTTGATACTACTCCAAAATTCATGGTGTGTAAATATAGCCTCTAGACAAAACGACCTCTGTTTGGTATAGTTTCCAGAGTGAAGCTATGGGCCCATAGCTCAGCTGGTTAGAGCACCTGCCTCTTAAGCAGGGTGTCCTGAGTTCAAGTCTCAGTGGGCCCTCCAATCTGCTTACTGTAAAACAGAGGTAAAACACCTCTGTTTTTTGTTATAATAAATCTTGATGCGATGACCGAGAACAGGTGGTAGCCCCGAAAGGCTGCGTACGGTAGCGTAGTGCCTACCTCGCATCTCCACGTACTATGACAGCACAAGATTACATCCAAGAAAAACTTGATACACTAAAGTTACCTTTAGATTTGAGAGAACCAGAAAATACTGATGAATTAGCAGAGGCTATTTTCCATTTATTGATGTCGAAAAGGTTTCGAAAGTATTCGGCAAATAGCGAATTGGTTGAACATATAAAAAATGCTACCAGATTATCTATCGAAAATGATGAACCATTAAAGTTGGTGTTTACACAGGGTGCATATAAACTATGGCGCTTGGAAGAGTCGCCAGAGGCTGACTGGGCTGAACTCTTTTGTGTAATGTACTACACGCAGTGGCTTTCACCCATATGCGAAATTTACCGGCACGGAGTTTGGATAGATTTCTTCGTCGATGACTTGATCTTATCAAGGCTCAACGATGTAAATAAAGACGAGAGCGATACGTACCGAAATACTTTTCAAGTCGTCATTGATTTTATGGAACAGTACAGACCAAGCAATCTGAAGATGACGATTACTGGTGTAAGTGAACAGTTTGCATCGAAAGAAGCCTTCTACGACCAGCTTGATAAAGATACGGAAAAATACGCTAGAAATTTTGCACCTAATTTGCCAGAGGTTGATGAGCGCGACATAGCGATGATTGAACTAAACACTAAACCAAATGCAAAGATAAAAGCCGAAGAAAACTGGATGCAGAAAAGCAAACTAATTCATGATGCATATCTCACCCATACTAAGGCTGAAACAGCTTACCACAATCGAACAGATAAGATAAAAGTATTCTCCCAGCCATTAGGTTCTGGCATGTTCCTTGCGCCCGGCACTACAAAGGATTCGGTGGCAAAGCATTGGGCAGGGGTAGGTGCGCTTCTGCCAAAGGATGACTCCTACAGGCAGATTATTCTGACGCCCAAGCAGCTAGAAAACGCTCATTTCGAATGGGAAGATATCGATCTTGGCATTAACGGCAAAAACTTCAACAGAATCCGTGTGCTTGAGATCAACAAATAGTTCACAGTAGACCTTCGGTCCGTTGTGTGCCAATCGTCTGGGCTCACGTGTATCGAGTCCGAACTCTAATAGTACACCAGTGATATACTGATTTCATGATAAAAGCAGTAATTTTTGACATGGACGGTGTCTTAATCGACAGCGAACCATTTTGGCGTCGAGCAGAGTCTGAGGTATTTGGAACGGTTGGAATACATTTAACAGAGGAAGATCTCAACTATACCATGGGTAGGCGCATCGATGACGTAGTAGAGCACTGGTATCATGAACGACCTTGGGATGGACCGTCAAAAAAAGAAATTGAAGACGAGATAGTACAAAAAGTTATTGAGTTTGTAAAAACAGAAGCAAAGCCGATGCCTGGTGTGCGGCAAGCGCTAGAACTTTTCAAAGAACATAATTTGCCGATGGCTATAGCATCTTCGTCTGCTACAGAGATTATTGATGCTGTCGTCGACAGACTCGGTATCAGAAACTATTTCCCGCACATTTACTCGGCAGAAAACGAAGAGTACGGCAAGCCTCACCCAGGCGTTTACATTACGACTGCAAAGCTACTCGGAGTACCGCCTCATCGATGCTTGGCAATCGAAGACTCCCCGTCAGGAGTTTTGTCAGCAAAATCTGCAAAAATGCTCTGTGTAGCAGTTCCAGAGAGAGACAACAGAGACAATAAGTATGTAAAAATTGCTGACATTGTTATCAATTCGTTAGAAGAAATTAATCAAAAATTTCTAACATCTTTAGCATAATACAGGCGTAGGATCTGGGGCGCTACTGAAGTCAGGCTACCTGCCATGGTATGATTACTACATGGCAAAAAGAAACCAAAAACCTCTATTCATCTGGGTAACGCTTCTTGTAGTTGCGGTAGCCGTAGCAGTTAGTGCGTACTTCATCTACCAATCTAACAGCGACAGCACAGCCCAAAACTCAGCAAAACAACCACAACCAGCCGAGCCAACTACGAAGGATGCAAACACGAAAAAGAAAGTTGCACGCACGGGAACTACGATTACCACGGGAAATAGCGAATTTGGCCCAATGCTTTTCGATAGTAAAAAACAAGCCATCTACATATGGGAAGTAGAAAAATCATCAACCCCAGAATGTTACGGCGATTGCGAGGCTGCGTGGCCACCAGTACTAACTGATGGAGCACCAGTCGCATCTGGCGATGTCGACGGCAAACTGCTAGGAACAACCGAACGTACAGACGGAACTAGTCAGGTAACCTACAATGACCACCCACTGTACTACTACGCTCATGAAGGTCCCGGTGAAGTGAAATGCCACAACGTTGCTACCCACGGCGGTTTGTGGTGGGTTGTTCAGCCGAATGGAAACAGGGCCGAGTAGACACAAAAATTTCATCCTCATAGCTTTTTCGCTACGATAAGCGCATAATAGCCTCATACAAGGAGGCTATTTATGGTAGTAGACGACAACAAAGTCTTAAAGCTGGTATATACATTCTTTTTGGGTGTGTTACTGGCTATTTTTATTGGCGTAGGCGTAGATACATTCTACCCTGGGCCGCAACAGCCAGAATATCCCACCGAGCTATATTCATATGGTGAAAAAATGACGCCAGCTCAGCAAGAGCAGCAAAAAGAATTCGACAAGGCACAACGTGAATATGAAGATGCGGCTCAGCCATACAATCGCAATGTGTCTATTATTTCACTGGTCGCGGCCGTCATACTGCTCGGCGTTAGTTTATACGTTGAAAAACGCAAAGTAAAAATTGTGGCCGATGGCATGATGTTAGGCGGCTTGTTTACGCTTATTTATAGTCTGATTCGTGGATTCGCGGCCGAAGATAGCAAGTATGTCTTCGTGGTCGTTTCGGTGTCACTAGCGGTAGTGTTGTATCTTGGTTACCATCGATTCGTAGAGCCAGCAGAAAAGAAAACAAAGAAGGGCAAGAAATGAAACGGAAGATTGAACAATCGCCAGCTTGGCAAATAGGCGTGCTGCAGGGTAGCAGCGTGGTGCTATATATTTTACTGCTCATCATGCTGCTCAACGCGCTCAGTAGCGTGTCTGATAGGGTGTATTCAGCTGCAGAGACGCCGATATTTGCACCAGTGCTATTTTTGCTGGTGTTCGTGTTTTCAGCGCTCACTTGCGGCTCGTTGGTGCTTGGCTACCCACTTGTCACTGCGCTAAAAGGCGACATAAAGCAAGCAGTGATGATGGTGGTATGGAGCGGCGTGACATTGCTGGGCGCCGTGCTGCTAGCGGTCATCGCACTGACGCTCAAATTTCTGTAGCACCTCTGTTATACTAAGTCGGTGAATGCGATACAAACCTATACCGATGCCGAGCGATTCTTCTTGCTATACGCGCCTGCAGATATGCACAAAGAATATAGCCTTAGTTTGATTACGGAGTTGATGAAACGCCTGGGAAATCCGCATAAAAAACCATATGTAGTACACGTCGCTGGTACGTCAGGCAAAACAAGCACAGCATATTTGATACGAGCATTATTGCACGAGGCGGGTGTTTCAACCGGCTTGCTAGTGTCACCGCACATCGAAAATATTGCAGAACGAGCGCAAATAAACGGCACGTTACTGCCCGAAGCAGACTATTGTCGCTACGTGACTGAGTTTCGAGCGCTCGTGACACAGTGGCCAGACCTGAAGCCGTCGTATTTCGAGCTTACAACAGCCTTTGCCTACTGGCTATTTGCAAAGCTCGGCGTGCGGTACGCTGTAGTTGAAACCGGCATGGGCGGCTTGCTTGATGCCAGCAATGTGGCACAGCAGCCAAATAAACTATGTGTCATTACCCCAATAGGGTACGACCACATGCAATTTCTTGGCGACACATTAGAAAAAATAGCGACTCAAAAAGCAGGTATTATTCATCGTGGCAACCAAGCCTTTGTATCCACCAAGAACAGGCAGCTGACGAGTGTATTCAAAGGCTCACACATACAGTGGCAGCGCACGTACCCGAGGGTAGATTTTTTGCCAGAATACCAGCAAGAAAACTGGAACCTTGCACGAACGGTGTATGATGCGCTGGCGCTGCGCGATTCGTTGCCCGAGCTCAGCGAAGAACAGCTCGTGCGGGCGGCACATATGACTCCACCAGGGCGCTACGAAACGTACAATATTGGCGAAAAGACAATTATTCTCGATGGCGCTCACAACCCACAAAAACTTGAGGCGCTGATTCAGTCACTGCCAGCTTCAGTTTCAGCAAATAGCGTATGGCTCATAGGTTTTACGGACGGTCACGATACGCGCCTAAATGATTGCCTGCCGCAAATCGCAAAGCTGAAGGTGCCTGTGGTGTGCACCGACTACCAGGTGGGGCAAGATTTTAGCCACCGTCGGGGTACGCCGTCGCATGAACTAGCTGCTCGTTGCCAAGATGCTGGAATCGAGGCCATTGCTGAAACCGATATGGAGAACGCGCTTACACATGTGCTGAAACGTAGCGAAACAACCATTGTCGTTACGGGTTCATTGTACCTACTTTCCTGCATACGACCTCTGATAATTGCCCGTTCCGTGGTAAAATAAGACCAGATGAGACTATTAGACGGTTCAGAATTAGCTGAATATATTAAAGAGCGCCAGGCACGGCAGGTGCGTAATTTGCGCCAAGAACACCATATCGCACCAAAGCTTGCGATAGTACAGCTGCGCGACGATGAAGTGATCAATACGTACGTGCGTATGAAACAGCGCTACGGCCACGATATTTTAGTAGATGTCGACATTTACACGCCAGCACCCAGCGAAGCGTTGCAACAAATTACGCAGCTGAATGAAGACAGCGCAGTGCATGGTATTATTGTGCAGCTGCCCATTGCCGACGAATTAGATATCGATGAAGTACTACAGACTGTTAGTCCAGCCAAAGACGTAGATGGGTTGGGCGCGACGCCACAGTTTACACCGGCTACTGCTATGGCAATCGATTGGTTGGCAAATGGCTATAACATCGACCTAAAAAGTAAGAAAATCGCCATTGTTGGTAATGGTCGCCTCGTAGGAGCGCCACTAGCCAAGCTCTGGAAAGAGTACGGCTATGCCATCACTATCTTCGATGAACATTCGAAAAATATGCTCGCAAAGCTAAAACGTCACAACGTAATTGTGTCAGCGGCAGGAGTGCCAGGGCTTATTACATCTGATGCAGTGCAGCCAAGCGCCGTGGTGATAGACGCCGCTACGTCGTCCGAACACGGTAAACTGATCGGCGATGTCGCCGACGATGTGCGCCTTCGTAAAGATCTGACCATTACGCCAGACAAGGGCGGGGTAGGGCCACTTACCGTAGCGGCACTGTTCGACAATGTCATCCGCGCAGCGCGCGCAACTATTGCTTCAGAACTTCGTTAACTTGTTCAACTACTTGGCTGGGCGTGTAGTCGGCTTTTACAATGTAGCCGGTAATGCCCAGGCTTTTCAATTCATCGGGCGATTCTTCCGCGCCAAGGTTGGTAAGAATTAGTACAGGCAGGTCCTTTGCCCAGTCCATAGCCCGCACATCGCGTAGCACTTCCAGGCCGTCTTTTTCCGGCATTTGTAGGTCTAGCAGCACAATATCTGGCTTGAACGATTCAATAAGCGCGACGCCGCGCACGCCGTTGTCGGCCAGCTGCACGTCAAAACCAGCAGCCTCAAACTTCATGCGGTACATTTGGTGGATCACTGGGTCGTCTTCGATAATAGCTATTTTGCTCATGCTTGATATAATACTAACAAGTACAGGCATGGGCAAGTAAAAGGGAGGGCCATGGAAACAATTTTACTCGGTATCGCGGCGGCATTATTGCTGGCTCAGGTGCTGATTACGATGTCGCGCCAGCGTGGCCAGGCCATCGGTAGCGCCCATATGCGTATTTTAGGCAATGCGCACTCGCACCGTGACCTTGAAGATCGCATGTATACCATTGTGATGGCCATGCGCTATGAACTGCACGTCAAGGGCGTGGCTATTTTGGTATATACCGACGAAGAAAAAAGTCGTACCATCGACTCTATTCCTGCCCAGCCGCATATGTCGTGGAAGGAAGCTCGTAGTTTGGATACTGATGTTCATACCACGATGCTCGACGCCAAAAAGGTACCCGAACGCTCGCACATCGCAAAACTTCTGAAAAGCTACAATGTTCGCTATGTGTTACCGCTGAACCACGGCGACCAACGCATTGGCTATGTATTTATTCGTACCAAACGCACGCTGTCTTCGTGGCAGCGTAGCATTATAGACAGTGCGCGCAGCGACATCGCGCATGCGCTCGCCAGTGCGCTCAACACGCACCAGGTACATTCGCGCAACAGTATGCTTGAACAAAAAATGGCTTTCAGTACTGATGCTGAGCATGCGTCTGGCACGCAGGCTAGCGAGCTCGACAACGCGCGCAACGAATTTGTTAGCATGGCCTCGCACCAGCTGCGTACGCCGCTTACTAGTATCAAGGGCTATCTATCGATGGTGCTTGAAGGCGACGCGGGCGAAATTAGCAAAGAGCAGCGCAAGCTATTGTCTGAAGCATTTCTCAGTAGCGAACGTATGGTGCGTTTAATTAGCGACTTCCTGGATGTATCACGTATTCAAACAGGCAAGTTCATGATAGACGCGCAAGACGTTGATCTTACCAAATTGATAAAACAGGAGGCTAGGCAACTAACTGTAAGCGCCAAAGCACGTGGGCTTGAAATAAAGCTTGATTTGCCTGAAAGCGCGGTTATTGTGCCAGCCGATGAATCAAAAATTCGCCAAGTACTGATGAATTTTATCGACAACGCCATTTACTACAGCCCGGAAAAGACTACCATTACAGTGCAGCTCACGCAGACAGACAAACAAGTCAGTATCAAGGTGATTGACCAAGGTATTGGTGTACCGATGGAAGAACAAGAAAAACTATTCGAAAAGTTTTTCCGTGCTAGCAATGCACGCATGCAACGACCCGATGGCACGGGCGTCGGTTTGTACCTCGCTCGCCAAATCATTGAAGGGCACAACGGCAAAATTATCTTTTCATCACAGCCAGGCCGTGGCAGTACCTTTGGCTTTTCGTTGCCAAAAAAGTAACCCCCAGTATTCGTGGGGGTTACTTTGAGAGTTGGCCTACTTAGCTTTTGAGCGGTCAGTCTCTTATGCGCGTTCGCGGCGGCTCAGCAGGTAGTATGCGCCTGCACCGGCTAGTGACGTTGCACCAACAAGTTGCAATGCTACTTCAGCTGGACCAGTAGTAGGCAGTGCCTTTACAGGTGGCTGAGGAGTTGGTGGCGTTACAGGAGTTTCTTCACAGTCAGATAGGTCTGTTGTGTAGATACTCTCGTCGAAATCGCTCTTCTCGATTGTCACAACTTTTTTGTCGCTCACGCGGCACACAGTGATTTCTTTACATTCATCGCTGTCCACTGGCAGGTAGTTGTCTGCTTCGCTTTCCTTTACGGTAATAATCTTACCGGTTTCAGGGTTACATACAGGCACCATACCTTCTTCTTCACAGTCAGCGAGGTTAGTAGAGTACATCTCTGGGTTTGCGTTGTATTCGCTCTTCTTGATAGTCACAACTTCTTTGGTTTCTAGGTTACAAACCACGATGTCTTGACATTCAGGGCTATCAACCGGTACGTAGTTGTCAGCTTCGGTTTCATCAACTTTGATGATCTCACCAGTTGCTGGGTTACATACGTATACCTTCTTTGGTACTTCTACGGTTGCGTCGTCACAGTCGTCTGGCTGGCCAGGAACTTCCGTAGCGTCCACACATACTGTGTTGTTAATGTAGCCTTCTTTGTAGTTAGGTACACGGGCTTTTAGGTAGAACTCAGTGCTTTCGCCAACCTTTAGGCTAGGGATAGTGTGGGTCCATACGTTGCCGCTTACCGTGCCTACAGCCTGTGTTTCGTTTAGAGTTACACCAGCTTCTGGAGTGTCGGTAACCTCTACGTTAGTCAGGTCTACATCGCCAGTGTTGGTAACAACAAGCTTGTAAGTGTATTCAACATCGGTACCCACAAGTACGTGTTCTTGGTAGGTTTCACCGTCGTTAGATACGGTTTTGTCTACTTTCACGCCTGGGTGTTCTTCGGGAGGGGTTACACTAAATGGTTTCACACAGTTGTCACCGGTCTTGTTACCAAGCGTTGTCTTTACGATAGCGCGTACGGTGTAGTCGCCAGCTTCAGTTTGCGTGTAGTTCATAGTCTTGGTCAAGCTGTTAGTAGCAAAGCTCTTTTCTTCAATCTTGGTGCCGTCTTTGTAGACACGGAAGATGTAACCAGTGACCTGTGAACGGAAGGTAGATGCTTTTGCGGTAAAGCTAAACTTCGTGTCGCTAATAGTAGCTACGGTCAAGCTCTTACAGAATGCTTCTGGTTTTTCTTGTACAGTAAATGGTTTTACACAGTCTGCGTTGGTCTTTTCACCTTCAGATGTTTTTACCGTTACGCGAACTTTGTAGTCGCCAGCAGTTGCGTTGGTGTACGTAGTACTTGCGCTTGTCTTGCTGCTGTTTACCTTGATAGTCTTTACGGTCTTACCGCCCTTAGTCACGGTAAATACGTAAGCGTTGATCTTGGCGCCGTGTTTCGCGCTGGCGTTGCCAGTAAAGCGGAACTTGGTGCGTTCGATTTTGTTTACTGCTAGGCCGTCACAGTGAGCCACTGGCTTTGGCTGCGTAGGCGTAGCGGTTACTGGGTTACCACATGGCTTCATAATGGCGAACTTGAAGCGACCATTTTGGTCGAATTTCACCATAGCCGTCTGGGCGCTACCCATTTTGCTGACAGACATAATGCCTGCGTTGGTACCGGCAATCGGTGTACCGCCAAGGTTACGTGCAGCCATACGTGCGTTGGTTGCTACTACCTTGCCGTCTACCACTACGTTGCCGTTTTGGTATACGATACCGGCTTTGAAAGCACCGCTGATTTCAGACTTGCTAATTCCCATAGCGCTGAAGATCTTTGATGCTTCGTTATATTTGTTATTCGCTTCTTGTGGTGTCATTGCGCCACAGTAAATCACGGCGTACTTGTCACAGTCACGCGTGTTGTCTACATATGCCTTCGTTTGTAGTTGTACCACACCAATGGTAGCAACTGCTAGAAGTGCCAATGCAAACCCAAATAGTTTACCTTTCATTACAATCCTCCTCGCAGGGTGTAATAAATTAATAGTGTCCTCCCACCTTTTTCAAGGTGCTTACATCGCAGTTTACCACAAAATTATATAAATGTCAATATTTTATGCCACTTTTGTCAAATAAACACAAGCATTATGCACTTTCTCCTCTAGCGATTGTTGCGCCACCCCCGTTGACATTTTTTACATTAGCTGTATAGTAACAACATTGCACGCCGGGAGTTCCGGGTTTCCACGGCTGTGGACGTGCACAACCCCCACGAAGGGATGGATCATGGACTCAAACGCTGAGCCTGATCCGAGAGGAGATGAGCACACATGGCACGTCACGGTGTCGCGATCACCAAGGGCGACCGGAAGGCGGTCAACGCTTTCCTGAAGGGTCGCCGCGACGACCTCCGGCTCTCGCTCGATGCCCTGGTGGCCGAGCTGGTCAGCAAGTACAAGGGTGCCACCGAGCGTGGCGTCCTCGGCCTGCTGTGGAAGGCCATCGACAAGGGCAAGGCCAGGCTGGACGACGGCATCGTGGTTCGCGTGCCCCGGCACGCGTGATCTCCTCGGGTGCGGGGGCGGCGCTGGTTCACGCCGGCGTCGCCTCCGCACCTTGCGGAACCTCTTGCCTCTTTCCAAGGGGTCGTTTTTTTGGTAAAATAACTGAAGTCTACCGCAGGGTAGGCTAAAAATATGCTTCTTTTCGTCTAAAGATACATAAAGCGGAAAGACAAGTACTTTTCACTCAAAATTGGCCCATATTATAAATATGAGCCACAAAATATTCGGAAATGTTCAGAAATATGCAAGCAGATTTCGCGGCCGTTTCACTCATATTTTGGCCTCATCGTCTAACGGTTAGGACACCAGGTTTTCATCCTGGCAATCGGGGTTCGATTCCCCGTGAGGTCACCAAGAAAAGCGCCCCAGTTTACTGGGGTGTTTTTCTTGGTGGTTTCCCGTGGGGAAACGAATCGAACCCGGGTTCGAAGCTTGTCACAATCTATAGATTTGACAAGGTTTAGCGGATGATAGAACTAGCATAGTTATATCATCCTAGCGTATTTCCCCGTGAGGTCACCATTCGTCATTGGCAATTATACCTTCAAAGCAAGTAGGGCTTGACAGCAAGTAGCTCTTAGTTATACCATTGAGTTATGGTAGATAATAAATTACCGAAGGCAACACATGAGAGTAACTTGTCTATTGGTAACATCACTCTCAAAGTAGCCGTACTAGAAGACGGCACACGCGTAATAACCCGTAACGGTATATTTCAAGCTTTTAAACGCACCCAGCGTGGACGAGCCCTAGCAGATAAGCGTGTAAGTGGACTTCCTAGTTTTATCGACGCTCGGAATATTCAGCCATTCATAGATGACGACCTTCGACGTGAGCTCACTGAATTTGAATACGTTTCAAAGAGTGGCAAGGTCGTACGACGAGGATACAAAGCGGAAATATTACCAGAAATATGTGATGTATACCTTCGAGCTCGTGAAGACGGAAATGTTTTGACACCACAACAAGCGCCCCTTGCGCTACAAGCTGAAATTTTAACCCGTTCACTTGCTAAATTAGGTATTGTTGCCCTCATTGACGAAGCGACTGGCTACCAAGCAGAACGTGAAGTAGATGAGCTCCAGAAACTCTTGTCAGCGTACATCGCTGATGAGTTTTTACCTTATCAAGAGCGCTTTCCAAGCGAATTTTACAAGCAGATTTATCGCTTGCGTGGCTGGAAGTGGCCACCAAAAAAGAACCATACGCAATACGTCGGCAAGCTCACAAATCAAATCGTATACGACCTTTTACCTGACGGCGTTTTAACTGAGCTCAGACGGAAAAACCCGATTGATCCGAGTAAAGGCTACCGAGCCCACCGACACCACCAGTTCCTGACGATAGATATAGGTAATCCTCACCTTGAAAAACATTTGTCACAATTAATTGTGTTAATGCGAATATCGAAGGATTGGGAAGAGTTTGACGGGCACATGCTCGAAGCGTTCGAGAAGTACGGCAGTCAAACTAAGTTACACCTCTCTATTCCTAAAGAGGACACAAAAGTGAGCTCATCGAAAAAGTTGAAAAAATTTCTTGATAGTGGCGGTAGAAGTGGCGCAGAAGACGACTTTGACCGCGCATTACGCAGAGCCTCTAAGCCCGAGTAAACTTGGTGCGAGCAATTTGCCCTAGAAAAATGTCAAACATATGGGCTTTCGTATTTCTGTGTGAGTATCGGAAAGCATATTCATTTGCGTAGTGTTGGAGATATTTTGGACTACAGTGGCGATATACGCCGTACATACCGCGCTTAAATTGACTCCAAAGGTTTTCAACGTTTTGTGTGCCAACACCGTCTACAAAATAATATTTTGCGTGGTGGTCTACCCACGAATGGCTGTAGCCGTGCTTAGGTAACGAACGGTAAGCAGGCAGTCCGTCGGAATAAATATTAGCTTTAGTCTGTACGTTACTTAATACGTGATAAGTGAGCTCACGTACGCCTGTATTCTTTATATGCCTTACTCGGGCTCGACCACCTTGCTCTACAAGACCCATTAATATTTGAGAATTTCCATAGCGTCTAGCGCTAGTTACTATGCGTGTATTCTTGGTCTTATCTGGGTGCACATAAGTTTCGTCTACCTCAACAGTACCTTGAAGGTTATTTATATCTTCGTCGTCGCTGAGTAGTAAGCGTATTTGTTTAGCCATACGCCATGCAGTCTTGTACGTGACGCCGAGCTCACGCTCTAACTGTTTGGCACTAATTCCTGAACGAGTTTGTGCCATGAGATAAATAGCGTAAAACCACAGCGTTAAAGGCGTAGTTGATTTGTCAAAGATTGTGTTTGCCAATGGCGACAGATGATAACCACAAAATTGGCAAGCGTATTTTGGACGACCTTTTATCTTATAAAAAGTCGTATCTCTTTCACACTTCGGACATATCATATTATCGCCCCAGCGAAGTCGCTTAATCTCGTCTAGACATGCGTCATTATCTGGGAAACGATTTAAAAAGTTATGTAATGTAAACTTTGTCATACTTCAATAGTATCAAAGTATTTACTTGCTGTCAAGGGATAATTGCCTCGTCATTTCATTGACAAAAATCGTGAACACTGCCATAAATATCTACTAATATGTCGCGTATAGATATAGCCCCAATACAGCCAACGCTCGAGAACGCCGAGCGAGTACAAGATTTGGTGCTGCAAGATTTGGTGCACACCCTTGGTTTGCCAGAAGAAGAAGCAAGAAAAATTGCAGACCCCGGGTCTGACGAGCTGGTTGACGGGCAGCTAGACAGCTTAGAGCGTGGTGTGCAGACA
>JAUIII010000001.1 GCA_030431855.1 bacterium | reverse complement strand
GGTAAGGGTGGGCATCACCTGAGGCCATTTGACCCTTCAACCACCCTGGTTTCATCAAACGAAGCGCTCGCACATAACTCCACGGAAAGTGGGCGCCCACATCAGATGTGCTACTGGATAGTCGTTTATACGACAAAACCAATGAAAAAGGGTTAAAGGGGTTAGTATGCGTATAGTGTTTCCGGCCGAAGCCTTTACCGATGGAAGTGGAGGGTAGATTACTGCCAAGCGGCCACTATACACAACCTAACATATGAATTCTGGCGAACCAGAATTCTGTTAGAATAGGGGGTATAAGGTGCGTTTGGTTGTCCTCGCAGATCAACCAATCATGCACCATATTAGCACTTATTTGACATAAAGTCAATACTTTTTATCACTTTTTTTATGAAAATCAATACATTCTCTCCAGAGAAACAAGATTATCTACAGATATTAACCAATATTGCTAATGCTCCTAAAACATTAGATTGCTACGGTACATTGCCTGAAACACGTCGCCCATCTGTGGCAATCATCGGCACGCGAAAACCCACTGCCTATGGTAGAGAAATTACCCATCAGCTCGCATACGAACTGGCCCTGCGTAGCGTAGTGGTGGTATCTGGTCTCGCGCTTGGTGTTGATGGTATCGCGCATAGGGGTGCGCTAGAGGCAGGCGGGACCACTATCGCCGTGCTCGGCTGTGGCTTGCCACGCATATATCCATCTGCGCACAAAGGTCTATCCGAAGAGATCGTAGGGAAAGGTGGCGCGATTCTGAGCGAATACGCACGTGACGAAGAAGCCAGGCCGCACTATTTCCTGGAAAGAAATCGCATTGTCAGCGGGCTTGCCGATGCCATCATCATTACCGAAGCCGCGGCTAAAAGTGGCACGTTGAATACTGCCGCGCATGCGCTAGAGCAAGGGAAAGAGATTTTCGTGGTACCAGGTAATATTACCAGCCCTCTGAGCGCTGGCTGTAACGCACTGCTGAAACAAGGTGCCACGCCAATTACCAGCTACACAGACGTACTCGAGCGTATCGCGCCCGATACATTGCAGCCACAGGCAAGCTTGGCGCTGGGTAGCACGCCACTCGAAACAGAGATCATACAGCTGCTACAGGCAGGTACCCGAGACGGCGATGCGTTGTTGCAGAAAACAGGAGCGGGCTCAAGCGAATTCGCCACCACACTCACCATGCTGGAAATCGCCGGTACCATTCGTTCGCTCGGCGCGAACCAGTGGACTCTACGTTAGTGACTACTAGCTTCAAGCGCTGCGACGCCGAGCTTTTGTTTGGGTGATTTGCCTGGTTGTTTCATGTTTGTCTCCTGTGTGTTTTATATCGTGGCTGCGTGCTAGTAGGTGGTTGAGTCGTAAATAACGCCCGTGTAGCGAGGCTGAACGTGGGTTTCGCGAGTGCGCGGATCCGCCTCTGGGTGACCAGCCACGGGGCGCGGCATTGGCCTACGCGACGGAGTGGCTTCAACGCTGACTGATGTCATTGCGACACCTACCACGCCTAGCGTTTGTTCTGCGTCAATAAATCGAACTCCTCGTTCTGCTAAATGCGAATAATCTCCCTCAAATGGTTGTGGTCTTTGCATAGTCCTTCTCCTTTGGTTTTAGTGTTTGTATCCGCAAGGTTCGTATGTCGTCAATGGTGTGATTAACAAAATACATTAATCGCGTCTACACCCCTATAGTGCTCCTGCTTGCGCCAGATGTCAACAGTTTTATTTGCATTTTTTAAAAAGTTGCGTATTATTAAGCCTTGTGTTTCAGTGAGAAATGAACCATGAGCAAAAACCTAGTCATCGTAGAGTCACCAGCCAAGGCGAAAACTATCGAGAAATATCTCGGGAGTGATTTTACCGTACTCTCGAGTATTGGCCATATTCGCAGTATCGCGAAAAAGACCAAAGACGGCCGCCCAGGTGTTGACGTAGCGAATGGATTTGAAACTATATATGAAATCGACCCTGAGAAACGAAAAGTAATTAGCGAGCTAAAAAAAGCTACGAAAGCATCTGACACCGTATGGCTAGCGACCGATGAAGACCGCGAAGGGGAAGCCATTGCCTGGCATTTGTGTGAAGTCTTGGGCCTGGATACGAAAACCACCAAGCGTATCGTGTTCCACGAAATCACAAAAACTGCCATAGAAGAGGCGGTGAAGAACCCGCGCACAGTAGATATGCATCTTGTAGAAGCTCAGCAAGCGCGTCAGATTCTCGACCGAATCGTGGGCTTTGAACTGAGCCCAGTTGTATGGCAAAAGGTACCTGGTGGCAAGAGTGCTGGCCGCGTACAGAGCCCTGCGGTGCGACTCCTGGTCGAGCGCGAACGCGAAATCAACGCGTTTGAAGGCAGCAGCCAATTTAAAGTCACCGCGATGCTATTTCACGATGGCCAAGAATTCAAAGCCGAGCTGAGCGAGCGATTTGACAGCGAAGCCGACGCCGCCACGTTCCTGGCGAGCCTAAAAGACGCTGTGTACACTGTAAGTGACGTGTCAAAAACGCCTGGTACGCGCAACCCCGCCGCACCATTTACTACCAGCACCTTGCAGCAGGAAGCCAACAGCAAGCTTGGCTATGGCTCTAAAGCCACTATGTCGAGCGCGCAAAAGCTGTACCAAGACGGAAAAATTACCTACATGCGTACCGATAGTCCTGTACTATCTGGACAAGCAATCGCTGCAGCCACCGACTATATAAAGTCACTCTATGGCCCAGAATATTCAACCGTGCGCAAGTTCAAGGCAAAGAATGCATCTGCCCAGGAAGCGCACGAAGCCATTCGTCCGACCGACATGACCCGCGAAACCGCCAGCAACAATGAATACGATCAGAAATTATATGATTTGATACGACGCCGCACACTCGCCAGCCAAATGGCACCTGCTAAGCTAGAAAAAACCACTGTGACGGTGACAATCTCTAGCGATAAACGAACATTCATCGCTAAGGGCGAGGTGATCGTCTTTGATGGCTTCCTGCGCGTGTACGGTGGTGGCAAAGAAGAAATCTTACCACCATTAAAAGCCAAAGATACGCTGGGCGCATCTGAAATAGAGGCGAGGGAAGTGTTTGCTAGGCCACCAGCACGCTACACTGAAGGTAGTCTAGTGAAGAAACTCGAAGAACTGGGTATTGGCCGGCCGAGCACCTACGCGACGATTATCGACACCGTGCAGACCCGTGGCTACGTAGAAAAGGGTGACGGCGAGGGCGAACCGCGTGATGTAGTGGTGTTAAAACTACTCGAGGGTGAAGTAGACCGCGAAATTGTACAGGAAAAGACGGGGTCAACCAAAGGAAAGCTGATCCCAACCCCTGCTGGCGAACTCATCGCTGACTTTCTGACGAATCATTTTGAACCCATCGTGAACTACGGTTTTACCGCTAGCGTAGAAGAGCATTTTGATGACATTGCCGAAAATAGCTTGGCTCGCAATAAAATGCTGCAAGATTTCTACGATCCATTCCATGAACTCATCGCTAAATCTGGCGATATTGACCGCAGTAAAGTAGGCACGAACAGAGAAGTCGGCATCGACCCGAAGAGCGGCAAACCTATTTTGGCTCGTTTCGGCCGTTTCGGCCCTATGCTACAGCTAGGCAGCCAAGACGACGATGAAAAACCAGAGTTTGCACCCTTGCCAAAAGGGGCGAAACTAGAGACGATTACACTTGAAGAAGCGCTCGAGGCATTTAAACTACCACGCCTCCTCGGCGAAACAGAAGACGGCCTGCCAATTCGCGCGAATGTTGGGCGTTTTGGACCATTCCTGCAGGTCGGCACCAAGACAAAATCTACGAAACCACTGTACGTCAGCCTAAAAGAAGACGACCCGCACGATATCACGCTAGAGCGTGCACTCGAGTTGTACGCTGAAAAGCTCAAGGCCGAGGCCGAAAAGAACATTGCTGACTTTGGCGACGGTATAAAAGTACTGAACGGCCGCTTTGGCCCCTACATTACCGATGGCAAAAAGAACGCCAAGATCCCCAAAGACACCGACCCAAAAAGCATCACCCACGACGAAGCCAAGAAACTCCTGGCCGAAGCACCCGCCAAAGGCGCCCGCCGCCCACGAGCACGTAAAAAAGCTAGCTAGCAGAGGACGCAAGTGCTGTTGGTAGCGCAAGTACTTTACTTATTCTAATTTTTGTGATATAATACTAGCAACGTAAGGCCCGTACCTATCGAAAGGAGTGCCATGCGTTCGCACACACGCAAGAAGCTGAGCAAGGGAGAGGTCGCCCTGATCGCGACACTGGTGACTGTCACGGTCGCAGAGAGCCTGTACTTCGCCCGGGAGGCGTGGACAGGCTGGAGCGCGATCCTGCGCAACAAGGCCAACCTGGCAGACTGCGCCATCAGCGGCGCCTGCGACGGCTACTACATCAGCGATCTGACGCACCGAACCGACATGCTGATGTCGTTCGTCATGCTCCCGACCGCCCTCGCGATCATGCTGATGATCGGAGCGGTGGTCATGCCGCTGCTCTTCGTCCACCACGACGCGCCGTCGCCGCAGCCCGCGTGACCCAGCCCGCACCCGTCAAGAGCCCGCGTCCGAAGAGATATCTTCGTTCGCCAGGTCGCTCTTCGGGGGCGGGCTCTTTTCGTTTTATCTCTTTATTTGTTACAATAAGCTTATGTATAAACGCCTCGGCTTTACAGTAGTAGAAGTCCTCGTGATTATTGCTGCACTCGCCATACTTGCCGGTGTATCCGTGTACGCGTACGGTGCGTGGCAAACCCGCACGTCCACCAATGCAATAAAAAGCGACCTGCAGCTCGCCACCAGCGCACTAAAATCTAATCTTAACTTTAAAGATTATTTTCCACCAAACCTTGCGGGCACCGATTTCGCGCCATCAGTCCGTTCGGCTATGGTGCTATACACCAACGCGACTGGCTCGTGGCAGTATACCGGACTCGATGAAGACCAAAATGCACAGCTCTTTTTGAACGCATGTAACGCCAATCTTTCTTCGCTGCCAACCGTAACCTCGTGTTCGTTTGCTGGTAATAAAAACGGCGCAAAGATGCACGTAAAGGGAACTTCGGGTTCTAATACCATATGGAATAGCGCCGTATGTCAAAACCTTGGGCAACACCCCAGCTGCGATAGCGTTCCATCACTCAGCTGTGGAGCCGCCTGTAACGCTGGCGTCGCATCTATGATTCAAGATTTTCTCGACCAAGGTGGCACGTTTCCGGTGGTTATTAATGGCAATACAGTACCGCTACCAGATCCTACCGTTACCCCAAGCAATGACGCGACCGCATTTTGTCTTGAAAACCGGGTTGCCAACGATCCATCAATCGTATTCCACACTACTCATACCGACAGCACCCCCGCAGAGGGAGCCTGCGACACAACCGGCCTGATGTACTATCCATAGGGGTAACTTTGACACAAAACAGTTTACGTTTTTAGGCTAAACACATTTTCTGTGGATAAAAAGTCTAAAAATACTATTTACCATAAGCGTCTAGTATGTGCTATAATAAAACATATGGGAAAATGTGTTTGACATTGAACATACATTGTTTTATAATGTAATGCATAGAGAACTATAACAGTATAAATCGCGGTGTGGCCGAAAGGATAAAACCAGTATGGACGAAACCAACCAAGCAGATATGGCAGGCAGCTTAAAGCAAGCTGTTAACGATATTTTGGGGGTTATCGAACAGGACCGTGAACGCGAAATCATCTCACGCCGCTTTGGACTTTTTGACCGAAAAGAGACACTTGAACAGATTGGCGAACTGCTAGGTATTACCCGTGAACGCGTGCGCCAGCTAGAAAAAGCTATCTTGATTCGCCTGAAGCTTGCCAGTGAAGAAGGCAAGGTACCAAGCCTGAAAGACGCAGAGCGCACCATCGTGCGTCATCTTTCTGAAAAGGGGCGTGTAGCCCGCGTACAAGACGCGACCTTGGCAATCGCTGGCGAGGGCGCCGACGCTCTCACGCGTGCACATGTTGGGTTTATAGCAGAACTTTCACCAAACCTCACTGTGGTAAACGAAAACGATGACTACTATCACTCGATCGGCATCAAAGAATACGGCGACGAGAAAAAAGTAAAAGCATTCGTAGAAGAAATCGTAAAGGCCATTAAAGAACACGGTGAGCCTGTTACTGCTGAAACGCTTCACACGAAGCTCAACCATGAACACCCGAGCCACGTTGCCGCGCTAGCTAGCCTGAGCAAGAAGTTGGCGCACCTGCGCGACAACTGGGGCCTAGTAAAGTGGCCGACTGTAAACCCAAAGAATATTCGCGACAAAATCTACGTGATTCTAGCCGAAGACGGCAAACCAATGCACTTTTCTGAAATTGCCAAGCACATCAAAAAAAGTGACTTCAAGCGCAAAGACGTAACCACACAGGCAATCCACAACGAGCTCATTAAAGACAAGCGCTTCGTGCTCATTGGTCGCGGTATTTACGCGCTGAATGAGTGGGGCTATTCAAAGGGTACTGTTGCCGACATCATTACCGATGTACTGAAAAAAGCTGGCGAACCGCTACACCGCGATGAAATTGTCAAGCGCGTACTGAAGAGCCGCCAGGTAAAAGAAACGACTATCCTATTGAACCTGCAGAGCAAGCCTCAATTCAAACGTGTTTCAAAAGCAACCTACACGCTTGCAGACCCTGTCAAATAGCGAGCCTTGCAAACAGAGGCGACAGGTGGGACAATAAAAGATGAACCTTATGTCTATTTTGCAGTGGGTACTAGAAACGCTTTTACAGTGGTACGTGTGGATACCCCTAGTACTCTTGTTGCTGTACGGAACATGGCGTAACTATCGCCAAGTCGCGCCGACCAAGCCAGTTGATAGTATCTTACTCATCCTAGAGATTCCAAAAGCAAACGATAAGTCTGAGCTAGCTGCAGAGCAGTTATTTGCTAGTTTGCACGGTATTTTGCGTGATAAAGCCGAACTACGACTAAACGGTGGCATGCAAGAATACCTTAGTTTCGAGATAGCCTCGGTGAATGGACAAATCCGCTTTTACGTATGGGTGCCTCGCAGCTTGCAGAGTTTCGTCGAGGGGCAAATTTATGCTCAATATCCCACTGTGCAAATTCATACTGCAGAAGAAGATTACGTGAGCCACGAACGGCGACACAGTGTTGTCTACACCTCTGAGATTACCGTAACTGACAACGAAGTATTGCCCATTAAAACCTTCCAGAATTTCGAGGTTGACCCACTCGCCGGCATCACCGGTACGCTTGCCAAGCTTGAATCTACCGGTGAAGAGCTGTGGGTACAAGTGTTAACTCGACCCATCGCTGACGATTGGCATAAAGTAAGCGAACGATGGGTGAGCGCGCTTCGCGGCGGTAATCCGTTTGCACTTTTTAGTGGTGGCAACGTCGACTTTCGTTGGTTTGGCAGCTTTTTTGAGGCGCTATGGAAACCACCAGAGCAGGGTGCAGGCGCCTCAGGCGCGCCAAAAGAGCTGTCTGAGCGCGACAAGACACGCATCAGCGAGGTAGAAAAGAAGGCAACCAAGCTTGGGTATCAGGTGAAAATTCGCCTGGCGTACCTTGGCGATAGTCAAACAAACGCAAAGCTACGCATGCAGGCCATCGTAGGCACCTTTAAGCAATTCAATAGTACCAACCTCAACGGCTTTCGCATGGTGCAAACGAGCTTCAAAAAAGAAGATCTAACGAGCTACAAAACGCGCGCCTTCGCCGATAGAGGATTCGTACTGAATATCGAAGAGCTCGCTTCCGTCTTTCACTTGCCACACACAAACGTCGAGACGCCAAACATCGTATGGGCGAGTAATAAAACAGCTGAACCACCCGCAAAACTGCCGGTTATCACTGGCAACGATGCAATCGACGAGAATATTTCAGCATTCGGTGTCACAAATTTCCGCGGCATCAACCACCAGTTTGGCATGCTGCGCTACGACCGCTCACGTCACGTGTATATTATTGGCCAGACCGGAGCAGGTAAGTCTGGGTTGCTCGAGCTATTCGCACTCAGTGATATTTTTCACGGCCACGGCTATGCAGTGATAGACCCGCACGGTGACTTTGCCGTGAATAACATGCGTTTTATCCCTGGTAGTCGACTGAAAGACGTTGTATACTTCAACCCCGCCGATACCGCGTACCCGCTCGGGTTCAACCCGTTGGAGGTGACCGACCCAAATATGAAAACCAACATCTCATCAGAGGTAATTGGTGTACTCAAACGAATGTTTGGCGAAAGCTGGGGGCCACGCCTAGAGTACATTTTGCGTTACACCATATTAGCACTGCTTGACCACCCCAATACCACTATGCTTGATATCACGCGCATGCTGACAGATAAGAAGTTCCGCAAAGAAGTACTAGCAAGCTGTACCGATACGGTAGTGCTACAGTTTTGGAACATCGAGTTCAATAGCTGGAACGAGAAGTTTCAAGCAGAAGCTATCGCTCCGGTCCTGAACAAGGTAGGCGCCTTCACGGCCAACCCTATCATTCGTAACATCATCGGTCAGCCAAAGAGTACCTTCAACATTCGCCAGATCATGGACGAAGGTAAAATTCTGGTTGTGAACCTTTCAAAAGGGCTCATTGGTGAAGACAACGCGGCAATTTTGGGCTCATTTATGGTAACTAAAATCCAGCTGGCAGCCATGAGCAGGCAAGACATTCCAAATATCGAAGATCGCACGCCGTTTTACCTCTACGTTGATGAGTTCCAGAACTTCGCCACCGATTCATTTGCCACCATCTTGTCTGAGGCGCGCAAGTACGGCCTGAACCTGACTGTAGCAAACCAATACATATCACAGATGTCGGAAACGGTGCGCGACGCGGTATTTGGTAACGTGGGCACGATGATTACATTCCGTGTGTCCGCCGACGACGCTCCGATATTATCAAAGCAGTTCGAGCCAAACTTCGAGGCGCTCGACCTCTTGCAGATGCACAACCGAAACTTTGTGATAAACATGGTGATAAACGGAGAGAAAACACCGGCATTTAGCGCACGAACACTCAATTTGCCCGCGCCGCAAACAGACAACACTGGTCGTATTATCGAACACACACGCCTGAATTACAGCCGCGATAGGGGAGATGTCGAGACAGAGATAGCTCAACTGATGATGAGTGGCAGCAATAAAGACGGCCGTGCTTTGCCCCAAAACGGTGACATGAGCCCACAAGCAGGCGCTGCGGCGAGCGCGCCATCGCAGGCGGTTGGTAGCGGAGAAGGCGACGCCCCTGCTAAGAAAAAACGCAAGCGCAAGCGAAAGAAAAAGACAGATGGCGAAGGAACCGACGCGGCTTCAGACAGCAGTGAATCCGCCACAAAAGAGACTACTACGACACGTACGAAGCAGCCAGCGGAAGGTACACTGCCTGAAAGTGGAAGTGCCGACATTTCACTCCGCTAACGGTATAAACGTTGCATTTACTACACCGAAAAAGCCTGAACACATGCATTGACAGTGCACCAAATCAGCACGCTATACTAAGTACAGCCATGTTGGTACTGGCCTAGAGCCTTTCTACCAACAGGTGAGAAGCATTATATCCCGCGCACAAAAGGGATGTACATTTACACTAGTCACCTCTGTAAAAAGGCGTCGTTTCGAGCGGTCAACACGCCCTGTCAGTAGAGTGGCTCACTCCAAAATCCGTTCGCTAATCATATCAAGCATTAGCCTCGTAGGCATATCCACCACGAGTCAGGAGTGAAAACATGACACAATCAATAAACAAACCAGTTATTATTACTGCGCTAGGGTTTCGAAAAGGCCTCATGGCCTACCCTAAAAGGATGGAGTTTGACGGCAAAAGCTACAGCTTCATCGACGCAGGACTCAGCTGTGTCATCGGCAAGGGAGAGAAGTTTGTTCAACTCCTCACCATGACCGACGGTACACGCGAGTTCAAGCTACGCAGTGATAACAGGGGAGGATCGTGGACGCTGCTCTCGATGAGCGTCTAAACCCCTCATAAAAGAGCTGCCTCCTGGGAGGCTGCTTTTTTATATTAGATTGGCTCGCTAGAAGGGAAGGCATCTTGAAATCGATAGAGGTAGTGAGGGAGCACACCGTCATTTTTCCATGCTCGTGTCACTTCAAAGTCTGCAAGCTGCGATTCCATAGAAAAGAGTAATCGTCGTGCTAACGCTCGTTTTTTATCGATAGACCAACCCTGAGCATCATCAGGAACATCTTCGAACGCACTCATCACTATTACAAAAGCGTCTTCGTCATCAGCGCAGTCCTCTGCGACTTTACGAATATAGCCATCTAAGTCACCGCCAGCTTCATAGAAAGCCTCGTATTCAGACTGTGAATAGGGAAGGACCATTCCGTCAGAAAAGCCGGCAAGTATTCGACGATCTATCTCGTGGTCAAGCACATTAGGCGCATCCAAGCTTTCAATATCGCTCAAACCAGCGTCTAGTAGGCGCTGGATATTGTAGTCTTTAAGCATTTCGAGGATAGTAGGGCCGGGGTCATACGAATCACCGAAGCCACGAGTTTCATGAAATGCCCCTTGCATCATAGCGGTAAAAACGAACGGACGAACGATGTGGGGCAGTGCGGCACCATCCTTATCTTCGTGACCATCTTCAGGAGCTACTCTATCCATGTCTTGATAAAAGTCCATACACTTCTGATGACTCCCGCTACCGGTTCCTAGACACAAGAAGCAATGGCCGTTGAAAGCATCGTGTATCGCGCTCATGGCGGACGCTTGCTGCTCTTCACTGAGATCAATCAATATAGACATCAGCGTATCCTGAGGAGTAACATGAGCCGCGCTGATGGCTTCTGTAGTGTCTACATGCCACCAATAGTACACATTCATCATATCGAGCACGTCATCTATCTATACATCCATACGGCCTTCAAGCATTCGCTCTACAATACTACTCGTATCATCATTGGTACTGATATCCGTAACAGATTCAACTCCACCCACTGGTAATTGGTCAATTGATGTCATAGCTTACCCTATACTACCTCGAGAACCACCTCTTGTCTATCATAAGCACCATGCACATGCAAACATGTATAGAACAAATATAGAACTTAGTATATTGGCCAGGATGCAGAGCTATGATTAACAGCAACGTTGCGACGCATACTAGAAAAATGGCAGAAAACATTGTATACGGGCTAGAAAAGGGTGCGCGCATACAAAGCCGGGAAGTGCGTGCAAAATACAGAAAAATATAGCGCAACACATGCATGACAGGGACGTATGATGAATCAGAATGTAGTTATAGACTTAACGTCGCACAATATATCTTTTACGACATTGAGTATTATCAGCAAAGTTGATTCACTATACCTTCTGCCAAGGCCCTAACAGGGGACTTTGGGCTTATATCTACGCATTTCTACTTTTGTTTCGTACAGTAACACTCTATCTACTATGTACACTTCGCCATACCACACCCATAGCATACAATCGCACTGTGTTGTATGAATTTACAACGATCCGGCTAGTTATCCACACTCGGCAAAGTTTTCACGCGCGATTTGCATTTTTCGAAAAATTGTTTCCCCCTACTCTTTTTCCCCGTTTTGCATGGTATTTGACTTTTTCGTAATCCCCTGCTTTCGTATAGTTTTTTTGCATTATAGTAATTAGAACAAAAATAGAACTAGTGCTCGATATAGCAGGGGTATTCTACCGATAAAATGCTTTGCCCTGCACGCGCACATCAACGTAGCGTGCCGAGATTCCCTTCTTTCGAAGATAGCGTATAATCCGCGTCATGTCCTCTACCTGCTCTGCTGGTGGACGGTCAACTGAGAACGTGAAGTACGGGCGTACCCCCTTCACTGTTATACGTACTTGCCTGGTTGTAAGTGACGGAATAGTGGCGGTGCGAACTGTGTAGCCAGCCTTGTCCGACTCGCCGATGACTCGGCCAACAAAGCCGAGGAAACGCTTGCTTGTCACTACAGTACTGCCGCTCGTCTCAATACCGCTATTATCACGTATCTCGACACGTGGATCTTTGAAATAGTTCTTTGTGAATACAACGCCATCTGCATCAACAAATTGCCGCTTGTTTGACGTATTCCAGCGTGCTATAGGCTCGCGTGGCGTAATAGTAATCAATGCTTGACCAAACGAGCTACCGGCATCAACATGTAATGTCTTTATCTCTGGATTATCCACCTGTAGGCTGCGCAGAAAATCCTCTGTGTGTAACAAGAACCGAAAACGCTGAATAGGCCGCATAGCAAAATAGCGTTCGGCGGAATCCTTGTAGGGTTGCATTTGTTCGCTTGTCAGCGCTTGATTGCCCGCCACTTGCACGACTTCCGTCGCTACAAACTGCTGTACAAAGATAAACAGTACTGCACTCGCAGCCAGCACGACAGCAAGATACGCTAATAGTCGTCGCCTGGCAATCGCTAAATGATGCGCGCTTGCTCTGGGTGAGCGCATCTGTGCATTTAATTCATTTGTGCTAGAGATACTACGCGAAGAACTACCAGTAATGGTTCGGTTTCTGTGGAACGCCGCACGGTAGCTACTGCTCGTTTCAGTCTCGCTAGAATCACTACTTCGCTGCTGACGTCGTCGTGGCAGGTCTGAATTCGCATCTTTTTGTTTAAAAAACTTTGCCATACTTCATTTATTGTATCAGACAAGCACTACCGTTTACGGGCTGCAATCACTAGTGCCGCCATATCCCTTGCAGCATGTGGCGTCGCAAAGGCATGAACACTGCTTGCTAGGCGTTGAAGCTCTTTAGGGTTGTGTAGTAGTGAGCCAATCGTATCAACCAGTAGGTTAGGTGACACCACCAGCTCTTCTTCAGAGAGTACTACTGCAGCCCTACCCTTTTCATATGCGCGCGCATTCTTTACCTGATGCCCACCCGTAAGCCGTGCGTTTGGTATCAATATTGTCGGCTTCGCTAAAGCGGCCATCTCGAGCATTGTGGTCGCCCCTGCCCTGCTGACGACAATATCTGCTGCTGCCAACGCCTGGACGAATTCACTACTAGGGACGTGTGGCTCGATACGAAACTGCGACTTGCTATAGTGTTTGGTGACGTCTTTCAGGCTATCGTACTGAGCAGAACCCGTGACGAGAAACACATTACAAATACTCAATAAGTTATCGATTACGGCGACAGTGGTGTCATTTATACGCTTTGCGCCAAGCCCGCCCCCTGTTACCACCACTAACGGTCGAGTAGAATCCATGCCAAACTGTTTCTGTAGTTCAGTTTGCTTCTGCTTCGATACAGGGGCCAAACCTGTTGCGACGGGAATACCTACAAAGTGAGTTTTCGCCTTGGGGTAGCTGTAATTCTCTAACGGCGCACCGGTACCAATCGACACTGCCCAGCGTGACAGAATTCGGCTGGTCAGTCCGGCGTGAGTATCAGAGTCATGAATAACGAGTGGTATACCAAGTACGCGCGCTGCGACACCCGCAGGCAGACACACAAAGCCACCTTTAGCAAATACTACGTCTGGCTTCCAGCGCAGCAGCTTGTATACGCTTTCTAGCGTTCCAGCCGCTATTTTAAAGCTATCGATAATATTTGGCAGCACAATTGTACGCACGTTCACTAGCTGACGCCACAAAGAAAGGTTGTGATAGCGACGAAATTTACCAGAGATAATGGTATGCACCGACACATCTGGATGCTGCTGATGCATCGTTGCTTTTGCCTCGCGGGCAAATTTCCTATCACACCAAAAACGAACTTCAGCCGACGGCGCTTGGCGTTTGATCTCAGCGATAACTGCGGCGACTGGCGTAACGTGTCCGCCCGACCCCCCGCCCACGGCGAGAACTCTCATAGGCACCCCTTTCTTCTACTGAATGTGATGTATACGCGGATAGTTGAAACGCTAAGCCAAGTGCACCCGCGATAAATACCATGCTCGTACCGCCGAAGCTAAGTAGTGGCAACGTGATACCTGTGAGTGGAAACACGCCTGTCATCGCAGCAATGTTTAGTACAACGTGTGCTGCCAGCCAGCCAAACACGCCAGCCACTACCAGTCGCTCAAATGTTCCTGTCAGTCTGTCGGAAGTGAATAGTAACCTCATTAATAATGCGCTAAAAAGAAGCAATACGACAAGCAGACCAATAAAGCCGAATGTTTCTCCCATAATCGCAAATACAGAGTCATTAATCGCTTCAGGCAAATAGCCTGTCGCTTGTACGCTGTTACCTATTCCCACTCCAAGCAGTCCGCCGCTGCCGATAGCGATTTTTGCGTGCTTGATGTGATAGGTTGCGGCTGAATCGCTTGCATTATCGCCTGCTAGGAATGTGGCGACGCGATCAAGTCGGTGTGGAGCAATGGCAATCAAGGCCACCGCGCTCAGCACCCCTACTAAGAGTAAGATAGCGCCAGTCCGCATATTTAGCCCAGCGATAAGCAGCATACTACCAACAATCGACACCATAGCGATGCCCGTACCCATATCCTTCTGAATTCCCACCACAAGAAATGCCACTATCGCCATGATAACCCCCGCGGGTATCAATGTTTTATACCAGTCGTTGATGAGCCCGATTTTTGCACGGATAGCCAGAAAACTAGCCACAAACAACAGCAGACCAAATTTCAAAAACTCTGCTGGCTGAATACTCCCCAGTGGGCCCAAATCAAACCAACGACACGCGCCGAGGCTACAATACGCAATGCCCAGATTCGCCCAGCCAGCCAGTGCCAGTAATACCGAGGCTCCAATACCTGCCAGGAAGATGTGTTTCGCGTACTTATGCAGCCATTCATACGGAAGACGAGATATGAAAATGAACACTGCGAGCGCTAGTCCCAAGCTGATTGCCTGTTTCGTAAAGAAATACGTCGCCGTGTAGAAATCAGTGCCATATGATGTGTTTAGCACATGAGCGCGTTGTGGGCCAATTGCATACATCACTATCAAGCCAAGAAGCATCAGTAGGCCCATGTAGAGCACTATCTGGTAATCTGGCCTATGCCGACGCACAGCGCTGCTTGTGGTGCCTCCTAGGCGTTTTATAGTCTCAACCACTATATGTGGCCTCCTATGAGCGCTAAAGTCACGCCAAGGGTTGCCGCGACGGCTGCGATCACCCAAAATCGCATCGTTACCTTCACTTCAGGCCAGCCAATTGCCTCCAAGTGGTGATGAATTGGCGCCGATATGAATATGCGCTTGCCAAACAAACGTTTCGCGCCAATTTGTAGTAAGCTTGAGCCCGCTTCCACAACAAAGAGTACACCAATAATCGGTAGCAGGAACAGCGAATCTGTTAGCATGGCAATCACGCCAAGACTCACGCCGTACGCGAAACTACCCACGTCACCCATGAAGAATCGTGCCGGGTAGATATTGAACCAAAGATAGCTCAAAAGCGCGCCAATAACAGTGAAACAAAAGCCCGCTAATAGTGGATAGCCCTGCAAAAGCGCTATCACGCCAAAGGCGCCGTAACTCATCGTCAATAGCCCGCCAGCTAAGCCGTCAAGACCATCGCTAATATTAACTGCATTTGCCGTAGCGGTTACCACGAATGCAAAAATGGGAATAATCAGCCAGCCAAGCTCTACAGAACCAAGGAACGGGACATGTACCGCGCTAAAATTGAGCTTCGCGAAGAAAAACCACCCGAGTGCAAGACCGAGCGACACTATCATCGAGAACTTCACGTTGGTGCGCATGCCCGCTGTGCCGTGGCCATTACTGCGCAGGTTGATGATGTCATCCAGCAAGCCAACGAACGCTCCGCCCACTAACGCTGCAAGTGGTAGCCATGTCTGTCCCCTGTCGAGGTTGAACCCAAGAGTCAGTAGTGTGATGGTTACGACGCCTATCACGCCCGCCATGGTGGGAATATTTCGACGAAACTTATTTGCATGGAGCTTGGTAAACACCTCAAGCTTCTCGCCCGTCGTACTGGCTGTACGTTGCTTCTTCCAAAATCTATAGCGATATGCAAGATAGGTATACAGAGGCGTCAGCGCCATGCCAAGCACGAAAGCACCTGCGCTAAGCAAGGTCAAAATCGTCAGTTCGCTCGTAAGATGTTCCATGTTAAGTAATTCGCTCATTGTATCAGCCTTTCGGTTCAAGTTTTAAGTAATCAATCATCCAGTTTGAAATGTCGGTAAATATCGGTATAACATCTTGGCCGCCAATCGCTTGATTCGGCCCTGATGCACGTACCATTATGACATATTTAGGGGCGCTGTCGCCACCAAAGCCGATATACGTGCCAGTTGTCTCATCGAATGTGTACTTGCCGTTGACAATAGCTTGTGACGTCCCTGTTTTGCCACCAATCGTATAGCCCTTTTTATCATTGCCTGCATAAAACGCCTTGCGCGCGCGAACTGCCATATCTTGCACCTGCTTTGATGTGCTTTTCGACACCACATTTTCGTCAGTTGGCTTCTGTTCCGCCTCAGTAAACGTGCCGTCATCAGATATCGTTCCTTCAATAATCGTAGGCGTGTAATACGTGCCGCCGTTAACCACCGAACTAAACGCAGCGCCGACCTGCAGCATTGTTGGCGCCATTCCCTGTCCGAATGACATGTTCGAGTAGCGCACCTCATCGCCATTTCCAATGTTTGGCTTGTCTAGAATACCGGCCGCTTCACCCGCCAGTTCGATACCTGTTAGTTCACCCATACGGAAACGATCATGGAAGTAATCGTACATCACGCCACGTGCCTTACTATTAATCGATCCTCCCCCCAGGCGCTGGGCAATCGTTACCATACCAGTATTGAGCGACCACGTGTACGCATGGTCAAATGTAACACGACCAGTTTGACCTTTTGTCGCGTTCGTAATGGTGCGGTCTTCAACTTGAATATAGTCTGTATTATTAAACGTCGCTTGCGGTGTAATCGTTCCTGTATTGATACCAGTTGCAACTGTAAAGGTCTTGACGACCGAACCTGGCTCGTAAGGGTCACTAATAATGTCGTTGTTGAAGGCCTTGGCGTCTGCGACCTTATTGTACGCACCAGGGTTATAGTTTGGATAATTAGCCATTGCCAGCACCTTACCGCTCTCAGGGTCCATCACAAGCACACTTCCATACGGCGCTCCGAGCTTTTTCAGGCCATTTTTGAGCGCCTGCTCGCTGTATGCCTGAATATTGCGATCAACCGTTAATACCACGTTTTTACCGTTTTTTGCTGGTATATCAACGTTGTGACTGCCGATAGTAAGCGGTACATTTCCCACGTCAGTCACCGACTGCAGCATACCCTCGGTGCCTTTCAGCTCATCATTGAACTTGCCTTCAATGCCGTATTGGCCTTTTCCCTCCCAGTTCACAAACCCAAGAATTTGGCCTCCAAGGCTTTTTTCAGGGTACACGCGCTCGGATACCGCTTGGAACCCAATACCCTTTAAATCACGTTTTTTTATCAACTCAGCTTGTTTACGAGACACATTTCGCGCCACTATCTGGTACCGCGTGTCGGTTTTATCCAGTAGTTTTGCAAAATTATCAACCGTATTGCCACCAGCGACCTGGCGAATCGTTCGTATTACAGCAGCCTTATTATCTACGTATTGCGGGTCAACAAACACCGTATACACCGTATTATTCAGCACAACTTTCACCGGCTGGCCATCGTCCATCATATATATCTCTCCGCGCTGTGCAGGTATTTTGAGTCGTTTCACCTGCTCTGTATCGGCCAGTGCCACATACGTGCCGTGCTGAATAACCTGCAAATAAAACAGCCGCATTACAAATACGGCCATGATTGCCATGATGGCTAAAGCGAGCAAACGAATACGGCTATGCGACTGAAACTGCGGAAACATAGTGGTGATATGCCTTAATTGTCGACGAAGTCAGACTGGTTAGTCGTTGTCATAGTCCGCGCGACACTACTGTTGCGCACCGAGTTCAGCGCTGTCAGGCGAGCATTTTCAACTTCGAGATCTGTTTTCTCGCTCGTTAGTTCGGCAATTTTACTATCAACTTCTTGAGCTTGGTAGTCATATGCCGTCGCTTTTGTAGCCTGCGTCAGATAAATCAACCCAAGCACGGTAATCATCAGTGCTACGAGCACTGTATGTGTTACAGGGCCAAGTTTGATTGCAGAAGTAAACGCTACGGTATTTTGATTCCGATTCCAGTTTTGTCTGCGCCGATTATAGGTTGTGGTGGAATAATATTGGGACATGTGGTGGTGTTAATGTTTGTGTTTGTGTGTTTATTTTTGTAACACCTAACCATGGCGGGCGCTATAGCAAGGCCAAGCGCCCTGTACCTAGGTCAGGTTATTTGAACCGAACGACGACTTGTACGTCCTCAGATCGGTCCTGCACGGGAATGTGGATTGGCATAGGTTTTGTATGCCCCCTTCCTGTATGTGTTTGTTTTATTTTTTCACTGCGACCCGTAGTTTTGCGCTACGACTTCGCGGATTGTGAGCGTCATAGGTGGCTCCGTCTATGACTTTTTTCGTGACAACCTCGAGTTCTGCTTCATAGCCAGAGCTAGCTTGTTCTTTGAAGTATTGTTTCACAATACGATCTTCTAGGCTGTGAAAGCTTATGATGCCAACCCTTCCGCCAGGTTCAAGTAGTTTTGGCAGTAGTGGCAGCATCGCCTCGATTTGTCCAAGTTCGTCGTTTACGACGATACGGAGCGCCTGAAAGGTACGCGTAGCGGGGTGGATTCGACTCCACTTGCCACGATGTTGACTCAATATCACATCTGCGAGTTGCTTCGTCGTTTCAAAGGGCCTGTTGAACCGAATTGCTTTTGCAATCCTCCTAGCAAACCCTAACTTTTCTTCGCCGTAGGTCGTAAATATACGTACCAGTTCGGCCTCAGACGCACGGTTCACGATATCTGCGGCAGTACCCTCTTTCAAAGGGTCCATCCGCATATCGAGCGGTCCGTTGTGTTGAAACGAGAATCCTCGTTCTGCTCTATCGAGCTGTGGTGACGACACCCCTAAATCCACAAGCACACAATCGAAGCGCTCATTTGCTGCGACTAACTGCCGTGAAGCAGCCAGAAAATCAGTATGAAGCACCCTCGATCCCTTGCTTTTGAATTCGTCTAGCTCTACGATCGCGTTTATATCACGATCAACCAAGACGGACTCTGAAAAGTTTTCAGTTTTAGCTAAAAATGCCCGCGCATGACCGCCGTAACCCGCCGTCAGGTCGAGATACTTCTCTCCCTTCATAGGTTGCATTGTGTCGAGCGTTGCATCTAGTAAAACAGGAACATGTAAATGTGGTGGATGTTCTTTAATACTCATTTGTAACAGTATACCACTCTCATCCGACGAGACTGTTAAGACCAAGCCTTAGAGGGTGGAAGCTAGAAACTGAATTCACTTCAGTTCTATCTAGAGGGGCGAGCCCCTCCTTTCTTTGTTACATCGAGATCACCTAACCAGGCGGTAGTATGCATTTTGTTTTTGTAAATGTGTTTGTTTTTGTGTATAAGCAACTCTGTAAAAGCTGTAGTAGGTTGTTGTTTGCTAGTAGCAAGCATAAACCGGAACCTTTACAGAATTTGAGAGACTTATGTGTGAGGTGGAGTTTTTTGGGAGGTGTTGTTTGTAGAGGAAGGTACAAGGCTTGTTTCGTGTGTTGCCCTTTCCACTGCACATACTGCCTGGATAGGTGGTCTCGAGGTATCTGTTTCAATGTTTGTTTGTTAATGTACCTGGATGAAATCGGTATGCAACACTAGTGATCGGCATTCTCAGCAGCCATAATGCGCCAGTAAGCTCCTGCCCTCACAGCAACAACGTCACGCGTAATTCCCGCGTAGTCGAGTAGATGCTGCTCAAGCGTTACCCGACCCTGTTTTTGGTCGAGATCGGCTGATGTCTTGCCTCGCCTAAATCGCACATTCAAGTCTGCAGTTGTTTCGTCGAGAATACTACCAGTTAGCGCTGGCTCTACTTCCCGATCCCATACTTGCTGAGGGTATAAATGCAAATAGTTGCCGAACCCTCGGGTCAGCACTACGCCAGTTGCAAATTCATTTCGAAGCTCAGTCGGTATAGTCAACCGACGCTTGTCATCAAGCTTTCGTTCGAAATAGTCCATTGCTTCTCTCTAGCGTTTGGGCTTTCCCGCCCCTTGTATGCAGGCGATTAGGTATTTTAGTTTTTTAGTGTGCAGTGGTTTTTGTTTTGATGGGGGTTACCCACTTTTTTCCACTGAGTCTACTATACTACCCACGCTTACCCACTACAAGTCTTTTTTGCATATGTCGGTAGTCTACGATTTAGTTTTCCACAGTTTTGTGGAAAAAAGCCGTCACTCTATAAAAAATACCCCACATGTGGGGGTATTTTGGTTTACATCACGCTAGCACTAGCGATGTATAAAAAACCATATTAAGGCTTCGTCGTATTGCGGAGTTACTTGTAGCGCAACCCACAAGCACAAAAAGAATAAGTTCACTACCACTGAAACAACTAGTAGCGAGTCTTTCAAGTCTTGGCTAGTCATTTTACTTACCGATGAATCGGCTACACGCGATGTGTGTTTTTTAGACACTGATTTCTTTTTAGGTGTACTCATAACCCCCTTATGGTTACACAGGCACCCTCATACGTCAAGTAACCCATTCTATCCGTTCACACCTAATAGCATTGGGTCGGCCGTGAGGCGCTCTACAAATGTTGCAATCGAAATAGCATCACTAGTAGTGTTGGCATTATCTATAAGAAATGTTTCAATACCCTCACCATCGTACTCTAGATTCTCTGGCTTATCATCTAGTAGTACGATGCGCTTTGCCTGCACACTACCCTCACGACATAGCTCGGTCGGAATCGTGTACATCTGCTCAGTTGTATCGAACCATTCTGATTGAATCACATGCGCCTTTCTGGCATGGTCGACAATTTTCGCCGGCACATGTTTACCAAACGCAGCCTCTAGCAACTCCAGTTTCAGCTGCTGCGTTTCGTCGCCTCCTGCGGTAAAAATAGCATGCGGTACGCCGCGCCCATCAAGCACCTCGAACAATTCCTGCACTCCGTCGAAAAAAAGTTCACTTGCGTACAATTCACCTGTTTCCAATTTTGTGCGAACCATATCTACCACTCTGTTTACTATCGTGTCTCCGAGTTCTTTGCGGAGGTATGAAACGTAGTCAAACTGGTTCCCGTCTTGGGTGCGTATATGCGCATACAGCGCGGCTTGCTGTAGTATCGGCACCCCAGCTTCACCAAACAGCGGCGCAATGCTCGACACAAGTTTTGGACTATCAAGCAGTGTTCTATCTAAATCTAGTACTACAAACGTTTCGACTTTGCTCATTATACCAACTTCAGCACCTCTGCAGCCAATCGTTCACCGTCGTGACGGATATAAGAGCGCGTTACTGGTATCGTATCCCTTGCGCTAGGCTCTGCCAGCTGACCAATAAAATTCCCCGCGATCAGACTATAGTGATGCTCTTCTTCACTATTACCAATTTGCACAATATAGGCACCTTCTTGTTTGTATCGTTCTGCCAATTCGCCAGATGGTTGCTCTTCATTGTAAATTACAGCGTCTATACATGCACTGCCGGCGAATCGTTCAATTTCGCTCACATGATCTTCAACATTAAACCCATCTGTCTGCCCTTCTTTTGTCACCAAGTTGCACACATACGCGACGGTGGCATTTGTTTGCTGCAATGCTTCGCCAATACCCTCAATGACCAATAGCGGACCAAGTGACGTGTAGATATCGCCCGGTGCCACCAACACTAAATCAGCTGATTGTATCGCGTTTATTGCTTCAGGATTGGGTGCCGCGCTTGGCTCTAGTGACAAGCGAGCAGTACGAGGGTCGTGAGCAAAATAGTCCGCATCTATCTGATGCTCGCCGCTCAGCACGACACTTTCATCGTCCCACGTCATTTTCAATCGTACATTGTCGAGTGTTGCCGGCAGCACGCGCCCGTCGACGCGCAGTACTTCCGAGGCAGTTTCCACTGCTTCCGAAAAACTACCTGTCATTTTTTCAAGCGTGCTGAGAAAGATGTTACCAAACGAATGGCCTGAAAAAGTTCCCTGATCAAATCGATAACTAAATAAATCACGAAGTTTTGGAGATTCACTCAGTGCAACCAAACACTGTCTGATATCCCCGGCCGGTAATGCGCCAAGCTCATCCCTCAGTACGCCGGTACTACCCCCGTCATCTGCCATACTTACAATTGCTGTCAGGTTGTGCCCATGTGCCTTCAAGGCGCTCAGCAGCATAAAGCTCCCCGTTCCGCCTCCAAGCACCACGATGTTCTTTTTTTCTGTCATATTAGCTATACTACCACGCCTATGAGCTACTGGCGTAGTTTTGCAATCACCGCGCCAAACCACTTGGCGCTTGGGCGCAGACGTCGCTCCATTGTTTTATAATTTACCGCTGCCAAACCAAAGCGCGGCCACTTACCATATGCCCACTCAAAATTATCAACCAGACTCCAGTGCAAGTACCCAATAAGGTCGACGCCTCTCTGCATCGCGAGCTTCATTGCGACGATACTTTGCGATATCCACCATTTTCGCAGCTCGTCATCCATATCAGCGATGCCGTTTTCTGTTATCAGTATCGGCTTGTCGTACTTATCGTACAGGCGTTCCAGTGCGAATTGTAAGTTCATTGGGCTTGCGTCCCAGCCTAAATCACTCTGTTTTTCGTCGGGGTTGTGCACTCGGTATCCATACACCCTAGCACTAAAATAGTAATTCACACCCAAGTAATCACAGTGCTTTATAATCTTTTTCAAGAAATAATCATCGCTCAGATACTGCATAATCGACGCGCTAATGCTACTCAGCCATGAATCATCGCCTGCGTAGGTATAAGTGGTCGAGTGCGCAATCGACACAAGATGGTCAGAACTCACGTCACGTATCGCAGCGGCTGCTAGTTTATGCGCATAGGCCAGGTTTTCAAGTACTCTCCAGGCTACTATCTTGTTTTGCTTTGCTGGTGGCCAGCTACCTTCTAAATAGCTCTGTTCTAGGTATACATTTGGCTCGTTTATTGTCACGATATAGCGAACGCCCGGCCCTAGTTCGTGTGCTACTTTTTCAGCAAATCGTTCGAAATATTTTACATTTCGCCGTTTCTCAAAGCCACCCATATCGCTAAACCATACGGGCAGTGTAAAGTGAAATAACGTCATCACCGGCTCAATATCGCGCTTTTTCAACTCCATAATATACTGGCGATAATGCTCGATTGCTTCAGCGCTCCACACGCCCTCTTCTGGTTCGATGCGCGACCACTCCACACTAAAACGGAATGCGTTCATGTGTAGCTTTTTTAGCAAGTCGAAATCTTCTTTGTAGCGATTGTAGTGATCGACCGCTTTGCCGGACACGTAGTTATCAGGTTGCCGAGCAATGTCTTTTATATGGTCCCATTTGTTCAAATCAGAAATATGATACTCGGCTTTCATGGCAAGCGCACGTGCATTCTCGAGCTCCCACACGCTCCATTGGTTGTGGTTGCCGCCTTCTACTTGGTGCGCCGCTGTAGACGCCCCCCATAAAAACTTCTTCGGAAAACTAGCGTTTGTTCGTATCATCTCTACCTATTATACTTCAACATCTTCACCAAAATGTTTATGCAAACGTGCCCGTATCGAGCCCTCGTGTCTACCAAACTGCTTACTCATATTCGCGACACTCTCGCCATTCTGGAATGCTTGTTTTAGCTCGCTATCGTCATGCGTACCCCATGGCTTGTAGGCATTTGGGTGTGTTTCGCGCATTTTTTCAATTTTATCTTGCCAACTCTTTTTACCAGACTTTTTCGTTTGTACTGGCGGATTCTTTTGCCGTTCCTCTGCTTGCGCCTCCAAATGAGCGAACCGTTTTTTATCACTGCTCGATTTTTCACGTAGGGTGCTGTCGATTGCGTGCGCTTCATTGCTGATAGAAAGCGCCATACGATTAATCCCTTTTAGATATAAATTATCGAGGCTGCGCACACGTGAAAGTGCCACATATCCCATTCCTTCTACAAATGCCTTGCGAAGATCAATCAGCGCCGCATCAAGCGTCATGCCCTGGCTCTTATGCACAGTAATTGCCCAGGCTAATCGTAGTGGGATTTGCGTTATGCTAGCCCGCTTTTTATCACCATCACGTAGCTCCCAAGTGTCGGGTGACACCGTCACTTCTTTGCCGCTAAGAAATTCTACTATTGGATACTGTGTTACAGGGTCAAAATCTACCACCGTACCAATACTGCCATTAAAGTATTTCTTGTCAGCGCTATTCTTCACCGCCATCACCAGCGCACCCGTTTTTAGTCGCAGACGCGCCGGGGCTAGTACTGAACGCTGCAAGTTTTCAACATAATTCGCGCTGCCCGTCGTAGTTTGCTCAAACGTCATCTCGTCGCCTTCTAGCTCATCCAGTCTGGTCTCGTTCTGTGTATCAACATCAATATTCATGGTGTGAAGCTCGGTAAACACTACATCGGCTGGTGGATGTATTTCCGCACGCTCCAATAAAGCTTCTGCATGTGAGCGCCGTACATCTTGCGCACGCATGGCATCCAATATTGCACTCAACGTATCATCGTCGTGTCGGTATTGGTCGCTCAAATAACAAATTACTGGGTCAAGCTCACGCCAAGCTTCAGAAGTGACTACAAACCCACCTTCGCGCGAATCACGCCGATTCACGGGAGGCAGCTGGAAAAAGTCACCACTCAATATTACTTGTATGCCGCCGAACGGCAGGTCTGGCTCTTTACGTACTAGCCGACACACTTCATCTACCATATCCAGGCGGTAGTCGTGCATCATCGAGATCTCGTCAATTATGAGCACATCAGTTTTTTCAATAATCTCTCTGCGACCTTTTGGCAAATTATCTATAAAATACGGTGGTAACGTATCGTGCACGCCAATACCGCTCCAGCTGTGGATGGTCGTACCACCCAGGTGGGATGCCGCTAGTCCAGTGGTCGCCGTCACGCTCACGTGCCTGCCATCATGTTTCGCTAATTTAATGAATTGATTCAACGCAAAAGTTTTACCCGACCCAGCCGGTCCGGTTAAAAACACGCTTTCCCCCGAAAGCATTATCTCTAAGGCTAATGCTTGTTTCATCTATCCTCCAGTATAATGCATCAGCCCCGTGGCGGCTCGCCTTCTGGTTCGCCCAGTAGTTTTTTGCTCTTTATCTCGTATCGCTTACCGGTTAATTCACTGGTAATGTAATCTTCGTTTATCAAGTTCACAAACATGTCCAGGTCATTGCCATCCATTATGATTATCTGGTCTTTCTCGTCGCTCATCAGCTCCAGCTCCATCGTGTCGGCATACTCTATCGCCTGCTCTTGCGTCACCGCGCCAATTTCCATCTTCTGCAATTTATTCACTATTTTCTTTCGTTCTCGCACCAATGTCTGAAGGTCAAGCCCTTCTGCAAAGCTTAGCTTATAGGCTTTCTCTATCTCGGCTACCTTTGCATCAGCCAGTAGCTGCTTCTTGTATTCATATTGGAACAGTTTTTCAAACTTGCCTTGGTTGAAAATAAAAATGTCTTTATCGACTATCAGCACTTGGTTGTCTGTTGGCATTTTCACGCCTATGTCTGCCTTAAATGGTGCCAACGTACCGCCACTCAGCTCCCAGCTTACCGCGCCTTGCAGCACATTGCTTTGTTGTACTGCCTTTACGATGTAAAACGCGGGCTTGTCGGCTTCTTTGCAGCGCAGCACTATTCCCTTCACGCGTTTAAACTCATGGTCTGTTTCCGAAAACTGCTCTATGCTCGCTCGTTCTTTTTCAATCAAATTTATTAGCGTATCTGCCCTGCCTACTTTGCCAAGTTCCGTCCGCAGCAGCACGTTATCTTCGGCTTCGCTCATTTCATAGTCGCGCACGCTCATGCCTGTGCCCGCGCCAAAGTTCACTGTGTTAATTGCATCATATAGAAACATTGCGCGCAGCTGATTTTCTAGTTCTTTTGAATAGTTTATTTGGTATGGCGTGTAGTTTTTATTAAAAACAAATAGTTCAAGCCCGATCTCATTTTTTACTCGGTCGGTTTGATTTGCCCACAAAAATACATCAGTCGGTTCTGCCGTCTCGGCCATGTTGTTATTTTCCTTACACTCTATTTATTGTTGTATTACTTCTTGTCTTTCAACTTTGATGGCCACCATACGAACGAGCCAATGTCTCGTATTAATGCCGGTACCAGCAACGATCGAACAACAAATGTATCTAGCAGCACGCCAAACGACACTATAAACGCTATCTGGAACAAGAACAGTATCGGTATAACTCCTAATGCGGCGAATGTTGCAGCTAATACAATACCCGCGCTGGTAATCACACCACCAGTTACTACCAATCCCTTTATCACGCCCTTCTGAGTACCATATTTAATCGACTCTTCACGCACGCGTGTCATCAAAAAGATATTGTAGTCTATGCCAAGTGCAACCAGGAACACGAACCCGAATAGTATCACGGTTGGGTCTGCACCCGGAAAGTCTAGCACGTTGTTAAATAGTAGCGCAGCTAAACCGAGTGTCGCCATAAACGATAGCACTGTGCTGGCCAGTAGCAGTATAGGCGCAACGATAGCTCGCAGCAGCAACATCAATATGATGGTTATCGCCACCAGCACTGTCGGTATTATCACCGCGCGGTCGTGTTGCGAAGCCACAATCGTGTCATACTGAATCGCTGTCGGACCACCCACCAGAATGCCCTTGTTTACTTCATCTAAATTTTTGCGTAAGGCAACGATTGTATCTTTTGCCGCTTGGCTATCGGGTTCATCGTCAAGCGTTACGTTCAGTGCCACCAGGCCATCTACTTTCTTTACTTTTGCGTCTTTAAATGGGTATGCGCTCGCCACCACGCTGTCTACCGATGGTGCGAACTGTCGCTCGAAACTGCTGAGTGCTTTGTATTCTTTCTCTACTTCTTTTCGAATTTCAGATTTTATTTCTGCTGCGTAGCTGCCAAGTGGTGCTATGCCAGCATCCACGCCTGTGGCGACTGCTACCACCGTATCTGTCCCATCGGTTGCCTCAATCACTTTTACCGCTGCTCGCACGTCATCTTCCGGCACAATCAATTGTGCAGGGCTGCCAGAACCACCCGGGAAATGTTCGTTGAGTTGTGTTTGGCCTTCACGCGCCGTCGATTCACCCAGTATAAACTCGCTCTGCTCTACGCCGTCTGCCTTTAGTTGGAACGAAAACAGTGCAAACACTGCCAGCACCAATGTCGTCACGATCCAAGTCGGACGGAATGTCTTTTCAACAAATGTTCCCACCTTGTGCCAGAAACCTCGCTCTAGGCGCGCCTTGTGCTTTTTCGCTTCAGCAGGCTTGGCGCTTGGTACAAATGGCCAAAAGCTCCACTTGCCTAGTGCATACAGCATGGATGGCAGGAATGTCAGCGCCGATAGCATTGCAAACGCGATACCAATTGAGCCAACTGGGGCCAAGGCTTTGTTCGATCCAAGGTCACTCAGCAGCAAACACATCAACCCTACTATCACAGTGCCGCCACTGGCGATAATTGGTTCAAACGCACCCTTGTACGAATCTACAATGGCATCGAGCTTCGAAGTATGTGCATAGAGCGCTTCTCTAAATCGTGCTACGAATAGCAGCGAGTAGTCGGTCGCCGCGCCGATTACAAGAATAAATAGAATCCCCTGCACTTGTCCGTTCAGCGATACAATTCCATTCTTTGCCAAATACCAAATTACTAAAATGCTCGCGCTCAGTGCAAAAATACTCGTTAGCAGCACGATTATCGGGAGGAAAATCGATCGATATACCACAATCAGAATAACGAACACTACTGCGAGAGCTGTCAGTAGTAATATACCGTCAATACCAGAAAATGCCTTGTTCAGATCCGCCGCGAAGCCTGCCGGGCCGGTGATACGAAAATCGACATTCTCAAGCTCTGCTTCTTTGTACGCAGCCGTTACCTCAGGCACTACTTCGTCCAATGCTGCGTCAGAAACAATAGGCACCACTACAAGGGCGGCTTTCTTATCGTCAGATAATTGCGCCGGGCTCACATCGCCGCTTACGCCTTCAATATCTGCTACTGTCTCTGCTTCTGCATCGATTTGCTTCAGAGTTGCCTCAGATAGCTTTTCGTCGCTGTAGAATATAGCAATGCCTGGTAGCGTGGTGTCGTCTTGAAATTTCTCTAGCTTGTCGTTTACAGCGGTAGATTCGGCACTTTTTGGCAAAAAGCCTACAAAGCCGTTGTCGGCTACTTCTTCAATCTTGCCAAAGTACGGGCCGCCCACTGCGCCAGCACCAAACCACACAAATATCAGCACAACGGGTATCAGTATTCGCAGCCATAACGGAACTTTATTTATATCTTTCAGCACACTCCCCTCCTTTGGTAGTTGTATGTATTTTAGCAGTTCTATGCGGGTCAATGCTACCGCAAAAGTGAACTATTCTACAACCAATGTAGTAGTGTTCGATGCGTTCAGATGGTCGTGAATGCCCCAGGTACCCGTTTCGCTCACAGTAAATTGCTGGCTCTGCCCACTTGCAAGCACAGCTTGGTTTAGTTCACTGTTCTCTAGGTGCGATGGGTGATCATCTGATGAAAACTGTAGATCAGACGATGAATCGTTTTTTACCGTTACAGTACTACCTGCCGCCACCGTGTAGGAACTCTCGGCAAAACCATCGTCGGTGTACACAATTTCCACGCCTTCCGTCGTAGCGTCTTCAGGCGCTGTGGCCGCATCTGTTTCTGTATCAGTTTGCTCGGTGGTTGTCTGGGTCGATGATTGCGTCGTAGTCTCCGCACTTTCATCGTCATTTTGCGTCAGCGCCCATACGCCCAGCCCTATCAAGGCCAGTACCACCACTACGCCTAATACATACAGCCATGTTTTATTTGATTTCTGTGTTGTTTGCAGCCCAGTTTGCTGTTGATTATCCATGCGAGTCCTCTTTCTTGTTCTTGTTATCATACCAATGGCTATACACCACCGCTATTACAAAGCTAATGCCGTACAGCCACCACAGTGCCAAATACCATCCTACCGACAGTTCGCGCCCTAGCATCAGCGCGTGAATAAATATCGCTACCATTGCTGCTAGCTGTGCGTAGTTGATGTACTTCCACCAGCTTGCGTGTTTGTACCACCGCCGTAGTTCATACGCTAGGAACACCAGCAACGCCACTGTACCAAGCAGCACAAAGCTTTCGTTGCCAGGGTATGCCGCGGCATAGCTAGCAGGTGGCAAGCCCAGTCCATCACGCACTAAACCATAATTTAGCAGTAGCGGGTGCAAAATAATCAGCGCTAGCACCAGGCCACTCGACACTGCCCAGTAGGTGTCATTTTTTGCCTTCGCCACGCCCCACATACGTCGAAACGCACCATTTACATAGTGCGTCCACATCAATCCAAATGCCAATAGTCCAAACAGTGGAAATATATCGTAGATACTAAGAGATTCAACACCACGAACTTGCAGCCATACAATTACCGCAGTTAGCACCACAAAAAGCCCGCGCGCCCATTCTAGTAGTTGAAACCTTTTTACGTCCATAACACCTCGCAGTTTCGTTATGAAACTAGTATACCATTTACAGTGGCTGAATTTTCGATTCTTGTGCCAGATTTTCCAGTATGTGATGTATGGCATCAGTCGGCACAAATACCGTCGCCGTGTTCACTATCGGGTGAAAGCCGAGGTCGGGCTCGCGCAGCAAGTCTTCGTCTACAATCACTTTCACATGGTGCGACGTTTCGTTTAGGCAACAAAATATACTCACCGAGCCCGGTTTCACGCCCAACATGTTCACTACCTTCTCTTCACTACAAAATCGCACCTTCTTCTCGCCCAAATCTACTGCCAGCTGTTTTAGGTCTAGCCGTTTCATACCCGGCATTATTACCAAGTATTGGCGCTTGCCTTTGTCATCTTGTATAAATAAATTCTTTATCTCTGTGCGGCCTGGTAGTTCCGCCATCGCCTCTTCCACCGTATACACGGCTTTATGTTCGGCCAGTTCGTACTCTATGCCAAGCTTCTCTAAAAAATCCAAGCTGTCTTGCTTCGTTATCATATCTGTTCTAGTGTACTACACGCGCTGTGTAGCCAGCACTTCTTGGGTCTTGAAATACAGTGCCAGGGCTACGATAGTAAACATCGCGCCACTCGCGCATAGGTGTGTCAGCGTGTTTGGCTCGATAATTACCAGTGCCACACCGCTTAGCAGTGTACCTGCAAAGCCTGCCGCTTGGTATTTAATCAGCCCACGCTTGCGTAGTGCTAGCGCCGCTAGCCCAGCCACCAATGTAGCCAACCCAAATACTATGTGAAGCATAAGTATCATGCGTTTATTGTAACACAGCTCAAGCTCAGCTGTTTACGCCTTCTATTTCGTCGTGTTTAGAATCATCTACATAGCCCAAGTAAAATCCATTGTGCTTCCGCGATTCACGATATACATATAATCCCGGCGTAATTTTTTCAGGTAACTCTTCGGGCGCAAACCACTCTAACCCATCACATTTTTCAGGCTCGGCAATGCTCGGCTCGCCCTCCCACTGCTTGCACACGAATATATAGTTCAAGTACTGTCTGTCGTGTCGGTTCAACTGCCAGCCCGCAGCTATTTCCAAGTTTTCACGGGCCACTTGTACGCCTATTTCCTCGGCTGTTTCACGTATGGCCGTATCAAATACACTTTCGCCAGTTTCAACATGCCCCGTCGCCGATGCATCCCAGTAACCATCCATGTAGCCGGTATTTTTACGGCGCTGCAGCAGATACTCGCCCTCGGGGTTTACCAGCAGCACATACACAGCGCTGTGAAATAGTGGTTCATGCATATAGTCTATTCTACCCTATGCTACTTTTTCGGTGGCAGCGTCAGCGTGTAGTCACGGCTTATTTCCAAGTACCGCAGCAAGTTATCTTCGTCTAGTGCCTCGGGCTCTATTTGTAGCCAGCTTTTCATGCTTTTATTGCCAAAAGTGAAATATCCCACGCCGTCTTCTTTCAGCAGCTTTTCGCATGTCGCTTCGTCTGCCTTGGCTATCAGTTCATCAGTCTTTATACCAAAGGCCATGTTGCGGTTGATAAAATACCCCAACCCACCAAACATCTTGCGCTTTGGCACGTCCAGCCCCCAGTCAGCCACTATCTCATCTATTCGTTCTTCGAGGGTTGTGTCGTGTGCCATCACGTTCAGTATAGCGTACAATAGTGCTATGACTCATCGTATTTTCACTATGCCAGTCAACAGCGTTTACCCGCATTATGTAGCAAAGGTAGAACGCAAAGGCCACTCGCAGGCAGAGCTCGACCAAGTTATCTGCTGGCTCACTGGGCACACACAGAAATCTTTCGAAGCCGAGGTAGAAAAAGGCACGGACTTTGAAGCCTTTTTCGCTACTGCGCCCGCGCTCAACCCCAATCGCAAACTCATCACTGGCACTATCTGCGGCATTCGTGTCGAAGAGTTAGAACCGGGCACCATGCAGGAAATCCGCTACCTCGACAAGCTGGTGGACGAACTCGCCGGTGGTAAAGCTATGGAAAAAATCCTGCGTTCTAGCTAACTTCTCGTCGCTTCAATGTGTCTTCCGCCAAACTTTGCCAATAGTCTACCTCTTCACCCTCTTCATTATTGAACACGCGTTCATACACACTTCCCATGTACTCCATAGCAACACCAGCCAAAGAGTAGTCGTAAACAACACTTCGTTCATAGTCGGTCAGCTCGCCACCCGCTGCTACATATGCATCTATACATTCTTGTGTTCGAGACTCCAGGTTTGCGCCATCTTCGGCTAAAAGATTTGCGGCCATCACTGCTATTTCTTGCACCTTTGGGTATATGTTAGAAACAGAAAAATCAATGATATACGGCTTGTTTTCTCTGTCGATAATCACATTTGATTTGATGATATCACCATGGACAAAACACTTCGGTAAGCTTTCAATGTCGATGGCGTCGTATTTAGTGATTACACTGGTTATAGCCGCACTCATATCAGCGGAAATATGCGCATTTACTTTTTCAAACATCCAATGAATGTTTGGTATCGCCCATTTATCAAAGATAAATTCTGGTTCTATTTCAAGATTGTTTATCTTTACTGCTTCAGCTGCAATGAGCTCGAGCTGTGCCTTTGATGGCACACTATTTTCACTATAAAGAGTATCGCCTTCTATGTAGTCCATCACTACCATACTCAGCCCACTTGAGTCTTTATAATGGATATCTCCGTTTGGCTGTCTATGTAGCGAAGGGTGGCTAATGTCACTCTTGTTGACCGCCTCTAATATCGCGATATTCCTGTGAATTTCTGCTGCATCACGTTGTTTCGAGAAAAGCTTGGCTACAAAAATACCTTTTGCTGTCTGTACTTTTACGTTGTAATCTTCGAAACCGACTTCGATTTCGTCGTATGATTCCAGGCTTCCAATTTCATACGCATCACAAGCACGCTCCAAAATTGGTCGAACGTTGCCATCAAATGCCAATCGATCAATAGTCATAGATTAGTCAATCTTCTTCCACAAAGTGGTCGAGTATCGCTCGAAGTCTTCATGCTCGTAAAATGCGATCGCGCCTGCATTTTTAGCAAATGCGTTTACCATTACGTATTCCGCGCCCTTTTCTTTGAACCACTTCTCTAGTTCTACCATTAGCGCAGAGCCTACGCCCGACTTCCTATGCCCCTCCAGAACATAAATATTCTCCAACTCACCGCGTTCACCTTTGTAGGCGCTAAAATTTATATGGCTCCAGCCACCGATTACATAGCCAACTATTTCGTCATCGATTTCCGCAACAAAGCAAACACCGCCTTCAGCTGCGATTCGTTTTTTGTAGTACACAATGCCCTCGTCTTCATACGGCCAGTTCGTGTTCAAATCGTTCGAGTGTTCACTGTCAGAAACAAACAGCTGGTGATTCAGATCCTGAACTACTTCAAAGTCGGATTCACGTGCTATTCGTATATTCATATTTTTATTCTAGACGATAAAGCCAATATGTCTATCTGCCCCGCCGTCGCTGCCACGCCCTGTCCATCGCCAAAGCCACCAATGTCCCGACTGCAACTTTTGCAACATCAAATACATGATCTCTTACTTCTTTGCGCACGGAAACAATCTCATAGTCATCGCTGTCCTCTTCGTTGTGAGCATGTTTTACATGGTCGGTTCTAAATTCTTCTAACAGGTGCTGCATAAAATTGTCGCAATCAGTCCGAATATCTAAAGCGTAATATGCTGCAAGCTCTTCAATCGGTTCATCAGTCAGCAATAGCTGTCGAATCTTTCCTTCCAAATAGTCTGGGTCATAGTATTCTATACAGCCGTTTTCACATTTGATCAAACTATTCATCATATCTACGCGTTCGTCAGAATCATCCTTAAATGCATCGACTATCAGTCTCACATCAGTGTCAACATCTTTAGAGTTTTCTAGAACTGCTCTCAGCAGCGCCTCGAATGGGTCGCTTATACTATCGATGTCAATCGTGTAAGTCTGCCCGCTATACATCACCGGTGCGAAATTTCTTGCGAGCTCAGACAGCTGTTCATACATCTGCTTTCGTGCAAAATCAAAGTCACTAACTACAGCTGTCAGGCACGTTTCAGCTCCTGTGATCAGTTCATCAAATCCATCCTCACCAGGTAGAGGTCCTTCTGTCGGTTCTGCCATTATAGCCTTTCACGCCACCCGTTACTGGAATTAGCGATATAATACCATACTCTGTTGCACAGAGGTAGTTTATTAGCCGTTTTGTTTTATTTCCATCAAATCAATATCAAATACCAAATCGCTGTTTGCAGGGATGTTTTTGGCGGGGCTGCTAGCGCCATAGGCCATCGCTGCCGGAATTATTAGCCGGCGCGTGCCGCCAACTTTCATGCCAGGCACACCTTGCGTCCAGCCAGCTATCACGCCGTTTAGCGGGAATGTGATTGCCCTGCCTATATCGTGGCTGCTTTGGAATATTATGCCGTTTTTACACAGCGCGCCGGTGTAGTGCGCAGTGATTGTCGCACTGGGCTGCACTTCCTCGCCCGTGCCCACTTCTATATCTATTATCTCGAGCTCTTTTACTTCATCTCGCGGTTCAAAATCTGCTAGTTTCGTGCCTTCGTATGTCATACATCCTCCTTCAAAATGTCCCAAAGCTCCGGTATCTCTGTGCAATCCCCACTGAAGTGTCGACCCCCAGGTACTACCGTAATTGGTGCGTCGAGTTCCTTTGCTAGATACTCTGCCTGTTCTAGCGGGCAATAAGGGTCGTTATCGCCGTGTAGAAAAACGATTTTTTCTGATTTGCTTTTTATTAGCTCAAATTTGAATCCGTCTTTTGGAAATAGGTTTTTGAATGTCTCATAGTCATGTTCATTTGGCGCTCCACCTTTCCACGCGCCCACTAGAACCGCCGTTCTGACTTTCGGGCAGCGCTCATCCATCAGTAAATTCAGTATTTCAACCGCACCAGATGAATGTCCTACTATCAGATTATTAGTAAAATCCCAGTCACTTCCAAACAAAAAGTCACCATACACATCTTTGTTAGGAGTGCTATTTTCAGGCAACAGCGGCACCCATACTTCATAGCCTTCAGATTCTAGCTTTTGCTTCAGCCAAGGGAACCAATGCTTGCCAGGATTTCCATTAGTGCCATGTAAAATTACTGCGCGCTTCGTACCTTCATATGCCATATTTATACCTCTACCTCATCTAATGTCTTTACTACCTGGCAAAAATCCTGCCAGTTTTCTATTGCAGTCAGAAAATCTACTGCATTTCCTGCTCTGTCTACGATTATACATTGGCATCCAATGTTTTTCGCCAGCAGCGCATCTGTATGCTGGTCGCCTATCACAGTACATTCACTCGGGTCGACATTGAAATCCAGCTCGTCCAGCACGCGCACATCTGGCTTTCGATACGCGCCGTCATCACCACAGATCACTTGTTCGATGGTATCTTTCAAGTACGAATTCTTCACGATCTCTCTAGGGCTGGCAGGTCCACGCCTATCATGTTGCCTGTTTGTCACTATTGCCTGCCGATACTCACCACGCTCTGCATATTTCTTAGAAAGTGTCATTGCATCTGGGTACAGCAGCGCCTCTGGGTTTTGGTATATCGCCATGTTTTTCTGCAGGAATGTGTCTTCTATTTCAGAAAATAGCTCGTCGGTCATCTCTATGCCTTGGTCTGCCGCCAGCCCGACTATGGTCTCATCCAAGGTGCCGTGGTAATGTGCATCAAACTCTGCCTTTGTCGGCGCTCGGTAGCCGAGCTCACGAAAAATTTCTGTAAACACTGGAATATTCGTAGACAAACTGTCTATCAGCGTTCCGTCCAAATCCCAGATGATGGCTTTCACACGTAACCTCGCGGTTCAAAATCTGCTAGCTTGGTGCCTTCGTATGCCATGGTTATTTTCCGTAAGTCCTGTACCCTGTATCGGCACTTACTGTTTCGCCTGTAATCGCACTAGCGTCATCACTCACTAGAAATAGCATGAGCTTTGCAACCTCTTCGGGCTGAGCAGCTCTTTGCAACGCAGCATCTTCCGTATATTTTCTACGTACCTCATCTGGCCAATTCTCTGCCATATCCGTCAGCGTACCACCGGGTGCTACGCAATTTACTCTGACATCAGGACCAAATCCGTTTGCCAATCCGTGCGTAAGTGAAACCACACCAGCTTTCGATATACCGTAAGGCATATTTCGCACAGATGAATAGTCGGCAAGCCCTCGTAGCGAGGAAACATTCACTATTGCACCGCTTTTTTGTTGTTGCATATACGGTATGGCCGCTTGGCAGAAATGAACAGTACCCAGCAAATTCACCTGGAATTCAGCCATCCAGTCATCGTCTTCTAGCTCTAAAAACGGTTTTGACATCGCAATACCAGCTGAATTGATTACACCGTCGACACGGCCAAATTTCTCGACCACCGAGTTTACAGCATTTTCTACCGCTTCTTTGTCTGCCACGTCACATACAATTTTGTAAGCATGAAGTTTATTAGCGATGGCGCTCAGCGCATCACTATCAGTCTTTCCGTGCACCACCACTTTCGCACCGCGCTCACTGGCGATTCTGGCTGCAGCAGCGCCAATCCCGCGCGAAGAGCCAGTGATGATGATTACTTTGCCTTTTAATGAATCACTCATATTTCCAGTGTCTCCTTTATCCATGCCTCTAGTTTCGCATTGCCTTCAAATTCTGTAAATCGCACCATTGGCACTTCCTCGGCCGAGACTGCCTCTACTACGTCGATTATCTGCTGCTTGTAGCCTTCTACTGTAAACGACGTAATGGTAATGTAATCCATATCAACCACCTCACCCTTCCACCAAAACCGCGCTGGCGCTTGTATAAACTGCCCACCGGTCACCAGCTTTTTCTCTAGCAATGCGTTCAATATCGCATCTGCTTGCTGCTGATTTTCTGCGCTGATTTCAATATTAATGGATTCCAAAACTTCCTCCTATGCGGTTCAAAATCTGACAGTTTAATACTGCCTCGTATACCCCTGTACTAGCTCGACACGAAGTCGTTAAAAGCTTTCAGTAGTTTCATTGTTGCCTCATAATCTAGCTTATCGCCCTCGTATCGTACTTCATATAGACCTTGAAGATTTGACGGCAATGTTGTACCTTTCTCTACTAGCAAGATAAACTTCTGTCCATAAAGTGCCATCGCGGCACCAATTTCTATCAGAACATTCTGGTTAAGAGTTTTCACCTCTTTACCTTCAGAATCAAGAAGGTTAAGCTCAGCGCCTACATGTATTACTGCGGCGCTACAATTCCTCATGTCATCTAGAACTTTCTGAGGGACTGGTTTTGCAACAGTTTCGTGATCGACAGCTAAAACAGGTTCGAATTTACCGAACTGTAGCAACTCACGGAGTTGATTTGCAATCTCTTTATTCTTGCCGTGCGTGACAAATACTTTTTTAATTACGTTGATATCAGACTGTGCAGTCGCTGGCTGATCTTCCATGGCTTGGCTAGTGCTCATATCATTGTCACTGCCAAGATCTTCGTCATCAGATACGTCAATTGAATCGACTACCGAGCTGGTAGTATTTTGAATATGGTCGATATCGACATATAGTTCAGCTTTAATCTGCTTAGTCAGACCATATTCCATTGCACTAGACTTAATCATTTCTAACACCGCACTTGCACGTTCCGGTGCGATACCCATATCAACTAATACATTTACACCTATCTTATCTGATGGGAATTTTGCACTGTTGTACCTTTGAAGAAATTTAGACAGCACTCGCGGCTTCAGCAAGGCGTCACGTTTCGCGATGGTGTCTTCACCATCAGCAGTAGGAGCAACGCACTTCTTGCCAAGTTCAGTCAATCCTATCTCTGAGGAATTATAGGCACCAGTAGTTAAGCCGTATGCAACAGCAGCACCGGTAAGCATGCGGAAGTGCGAAGAACCTGGTTTTATATTCAAACCTTGCGCAAGATGCAAAGGCTTTGCGGGTTGTCGAGCAAATTCATCATTGATAACTTGAGCGATTCTAAGAGCGTCTCTCAGTGGGTATGCTGGAATATCAGATTGACTTACGCGAACTTGTTTCTTCTTGATATTTTCTGCATCAGTCATAATCTACCTCCATGACTTATATGGTTACATTCTACCACAATAGAAACAAGTTTTAAACGTCCTAATCCATAATATGGATTCTAAATTTCTTCAAGGACAATACGTTTTTGTTCTGTCGTATCACGGTCACGAACTGTGACGGTATTGTTCTCTAGCGTTTCAAAATCTATCACCACACAATGCGGCGTACCGATTTCATCCTGCCGGCGGTAGCGTTTACCTATGTTGCCGTTGTCATCCCACATTACGGCGCCGTATTTTTTCTTTAGCATCTGGTACACTTCGCGGGCTTTTTCTACTAGCTCTGGCTTGTTTTTCAGTAGCGGAGATACGGCGTATTTTACAGGGGCCAAATGTTCTGGCAGGGCCAAATATATACGCTGTTCGCCATTCAGCTCGTCAGTACGGTACGCGCTGGTCAGCACAGCCATTAGGGCGCGCTCTACACCAAAGCTCGGTTCTATCACATGCGGGATAAATGTTTCGTTAGTACCTTTTACACGATATTCCATGCTTTTGCCTGAGTTTTCGTCAATATTTTTTAGATCAAAGTCGGTACGATACGCGAGGCCGAGCAATTCGTCCTTTCCGTGCGGAAACTTAAACTCATAGTCCAAGGTTTTTTCACTGTAGTGCGCTCGATCTTCAGCAGGAACATCCACGGCTTCATAACTATTCTCTGGGAGTCCGAGTGCCTCAAGAAATTTTTCTATATCCTCTTCCCACTTTTTGAACTCTTCTTGCCAATTATCTTTGTGTACAAAATACTCAATTTCCATTTGCTCGAACTCTCGGCTACGGAAGACGAAATCGCGTGGGCTGATTTCGTTGCGAAATGCCTTACCCTGCTGCGCAATACCAAATGGCAAGTCCGGGTAGAAACTATCTAGCACGTTTTTGTAGTTGGTAAAAATACCCTGGGCGGTTTCAGGTCGGAGATAAACACGACCAGTCTTTTCGAACATCATTGTGCCATTGTATGAATCACCTTCAGTGATTGGAACTTTTGCTTTTTCCTCTCCGGTTTTATTTTCAACAGCAGTAAGTTCACCAGCCCAGTGTTGGCCATCTGGAGTTTCGATACTTCCCCAACTCGCTCCAATTTGCGTATTGAACATTAAATTGAAATCGACTGGTGGTCTGAATGTGTTCTCTTTGCCACAAGAAGGACACTTTGAAATGTCAATCTTATCTGCGCGAAACTTGTTTGAGCAATTACCACATTCCACCATTGGGTCAGTGAATGTCTTTGTGTGGCCACTTGCCTGCCACACCTTTTGGTTCATCAATATCGCCGCGTCTACACCATACATGTCGTCGCGGTTTTCTACAAATGTCTGCCACCACAGGTTCATAATGTTGCGTTTCAGCGCCACACCTAGCGGGCCGTAATCCCACGTACCAGATAGGCCACCGTATACGTCGCTACCCTGATAAATAAAACCTCGGCGTTTCGCTAAGCTTACAATGTCTTCTAGTTTTACCTCTGTGCTCATATCTGTAAAATAGTATAGCAGAACTTGTGTTTTTGCATATTTTGTGGTATAATGAAAAGATGATACGTCGAGGTGTCGATATGCCTGCATACCGCCAAACGTTCCCAACAGCTACATTGGCCGAGAAAACGTCTGGCAATCTTCGAATTGCCGAAGATTCACTGGGGCGCGGCATGGCTGCAAAGGCACTCGGAGCACTGCGTGATATTCAAATGTTCGAGACAGTAGAAGACCGTCTCGACTTTTGGACAATGATTGGCGCCGCCAGCGGACTAATCGGAGATACCGCTACCCTCGCACAGGCCGAGACTGCTATCGATGCACTCCCGCCAGAGGGCACACGAGACACCGAACCAAATCCACCACCCGAACAGCGTCACCTGCAACTTGTACATCACATGGCACGAGGCACTCTTGGCGTTGTTGCCAGGCAAAATCGCTCTGCGATAAACTCGCCAGTCAGCAAACTCCCCCGCCAGATCAGCAATGGCTTACACTATTTGCGCGTCAAAAGTACTGAAGCCATCGATGGCTCTGGCTGGATAGACCCCGAGATCGCTACCGAGCTACACGTCGCATTGCCAGAAAAAGATACGCCCGACATCGCGGATGTGCACTTAGGCCGCTTGCACGACTGGCTACAAATCCATGGACCAGTAGCTCCACCACCCCTCTATGTACCGATGGAAGGTCTGGTATCTACCAGTCGCCGGAGGTTTGGGTTGCCTAGGCCAACTATCGACCGCGTCGCGGTACGTCGAGGCATGCATAGATTATTTGATTTACCCCAAGATTACTAAATGGAAACACCACAGACACCGCACCAGATTCATGCCGAAGCCGTGACATCCGAAGGGCTGTCCCATTCAGAACGCATCGCACTTTTGACAGAAGCAATCATGAGCTACAGAAATGACTTTGACCGCGCACGAGCTCTCCGCGACCGCGGAAAAGAGCGTTACCTAGACGGCGAAACGGACTGGCAAGATGACTTGCACGAATCAGTCAGGTATTTTGCCGAGGAAAACAAACTCGCGCGAAGCGCCGAGCTAGAGGGCTTGCCCAACAACCGTGAAGATGTCGCGCGAGAACTCGGTGCTAGTAGCTGTATGTACGGCCGATTGATTATGCACATGCAGCTGTCTGGTGATGCCGACATGGATGCCATGGCGGCGTTTGTCCCGCTGCTTAGAGGATTAGAAGAAATCAGGAATGCATCGACCGATCCTCGCCCCGACCAATACGAAGTAAATTTCGCAGCAATACTAGCGATTGTCGAAGCTTACGGCGAGCACGACCGGCTAGGTAACCTCGCTCGCGTTGTCTACACACTGTATCTTGCAGCCATCAGTGAATCAGCCACGCGTGTACAGCACCCCAACCCCGAGGCAAGCCCCAGCTACAAAGCAAAGCGCCGTGCACAGGCATTGGCTCGCAGCGGCTTTGCGGCATTTGCTACCGTCGCGCCTAAGAAACTGCGCGAGAGTCGTATCGTACGAACTACTGGCGCAAAATTACTATAGTTCTACTGGGACGATGGTTTGTTGGATTTTTTGTATGGTTCGTGCGCCGCGAGTATTTGCCTGGGCGTATTAACTTCATGGCTATACACAGGCCTGAATGCGTCTTCGTCTGGGTCGAGATCTTCGATACCTTGGCCAATTGGCGCCAGCACGTTTCGTTGATCGTACACAGCAAATGTACCCCATGTTATCGAATCCCGCTGGTCTACCCCACCACAAAAACGTTGCACAATTTTACCCATTTTTAGGTGCCCATCTTCTTTTTGAACTTCCGTGGCCACATCGCTCCAGCGCGGAGGTTTATTGCCCGTATAAAATGCACTGATGGTACCATGCCCTATCAGCGTAAGCCCCGCTACTTGCGGGTCTTGCAAGGCGTTGAAAACACGAAATCGGTCTGAAACCTGCATTACGCGGACCCTCGCGTATTTATCTTTACTTTCCTCGGCAACTCGTTCGGCTTCTTCGGCAAAGGCTGCTTTTTCTGTCTCGGGGCGCAACAAACTATAGGAAGAACCACCGACAGCATAAAATATCGCCATCGTGCCCATGTCTGGCGGTACGCTAAGTCTGCGTTCATCGCGTAATCTGTTATGTGCCCGCACATACGGGTTGAGAAATGATGCTTTGCCCATTTATGAGTATTATACAATATTTTTCTTTGCTTGCAACTAGTGAGCGACCGCTTGCTCGGCCAACCACAAACAATCATCGATGAGTGTACCAACACCCTGAACCTGCATTGCCACCTTTGGTGGCTGTGCGCTGAGTAGGCGCAGTAACTTTATATGGTCGCTGCGAACGTCGCCATTTTCGTGAAACACTAAAACGCTGTCGTTGCTATCAAAGCTATAGCGCGCGTCTTCCACCAGCTTCATGCCGTTATTGTCCGTTGCCAAATTCAGCCCGACACCCAGCAAAATGGCAAGTTGCAGCCAAAACCACGCCTTCACTACCTTTAGGTCAATTTCCTCATCATTCAGCGACGCCAATGCTTGATCCAGCAGGTCAAAAAACGCTGGTTCGTCTAGCTGGTCGGCTGCTTTTGATATCTGCTTTATCACTTCGTAGCCAAATTGCAGCCTATCGTAATCGTTCAAGATATTTTTATAAAATTGCTCCAGCCGAGCCCCGGTTAGAATGCCAAGGTCGCCCTTGCCTGTATTCACGGTCACGTCACAGCGCGCGAATAGCTCTATGCCACCTGCTAGCTTACTTTTTTCACGCCGTACACTTTTCGCCATCACGCTCAGCTTGCCGTACTCTGGGGTTAAAAGATTCACAATCCTATCGGCTTCACCATAGTTTGTACGGCGTAACACTATGGCTTTGGTGCGGATAATTTTCATGTCGCTACCACGCTTCGCACCGCAAATGCGATATCTTCTGGCTGCATACTCGTCTTATCGAGCATCCGTTTCACTCCATAGCTCTGCAAGTCATCCAACTGTAGCTGATCGGCAATGTTTGTTACCAGTACCACTGGTATCTTGGCCAAATCTTCATGCGATTTTAGTTCGTTTAGCAGCGCCATCGCTGTAATGCCTGTGAGTAGCAAATCAAGCACAATCGCCTGCGGCATTACTTTATCAATCACGTCAATCGCCGCCAAGGCATGCGGCGCATAGTGAACAGCATACCCTGCTCGCTTCAGCGTACGCGTATACTGCTCGGCCAACCACTGGTCGTCTTCTACTATTACGACGCTGGGCTGCTGGGTCATAGTAGCGACAATTGTTTAGAAATTGGCAACTCTACATAAAACGATGCGCCATCGCGGTGACGAATAGCCCCAATACGGCCGTTCATGGCAGTCGCAAATTGATGAGCAATGTAAATGCCCAGTCCACTACTTTGCGGCCGAGCATGCACTGGCTTTGTGCTAGCAATTGCCTGGGTCAGTTCTCGCCAGTTTTTCAGCGACACCGCAGGGCCATAATCACGCACGCCGACACGCACCATACCCTTTTCGCGTAGTAGTTGCGCGTGTAGCTCCACTGCGCCCTGCTCGTCGCTATAGTGCAGTGCGTTGTCGGCAAAATTCAAAAGTATTCGGCGCAGCAAATCTCGATTAGCGACCACAGGTGGCAGGTGTCGAATACGCGAGCGTTTCAAGCTACGTCCATGCGCTGCGTACATGCGTTGCAGTTCGAAGGTCACGTCGTCACACACGCTAATTGGATTTACAGGCGCCAGCTCAAACAGCGACGGCTGCAAACGCTCGGCCCGAGTCAGGTCGCTAGTTAGGCGCAATGCTTTTTCAGTAGTGTGTAGCAGCTGGTCCAGCACTCGCCGATGTTCGTCTGCACTCAGTTCGGTGCTCGCAAGCTCGAGCGACAGTTGCCGCAGCAGCACCAGCGGTGATTTTAACTCGTGAGCAGCTAACCCAACCGATGATATATCGGCACTCCTGGCCCCTGCTGACTCGTTCTCCCTCGCTTGCATCAGTACTTCTAGTTTAGCACTGCTAGGCTAGAGGCTCAAAGCTATAGCAAGATGATTATTATTGGTTGTAAGTAACCGATTTTACAATTTTATCGAAGTCAGATTTAAATGTGTTTGCGTCTGTTTGTAGCACGGCGGTTTTGTCGCGTATTTTCAGCAGCACTATCGAGCCACGAGTGTTTTCGTCTATCTGGCCGTCAAGCCTGGTGCCCGTTTCAGTACCAAATTTCACGACGCTTGTTTTCAAGTCGCCCTCGCTCACGGCGCTTTCATACTCGCCCAATACGTCGGAATAGGCTTCTTCGCGAATTGTTACACGCAAAGCAAAGCGGTTTTCATCGTCGACCGGCGGCACAAGACGCGGGCTAAGATACGCTTCGTAGTCGCCGCCGTCCGCGGCGTCACTTGCTACGTAGACGCTCCATGTTTTCGGGTATTTGAAACTGAGGCTGCCGTAATCACTTGGGCCAATAAACTCTAGGTTTGGTTGCTTTTCGCGCTCGATGAACTTTTCTTCATCTTTCGCGGCTTGGTCGCGCTCTGCTTCGGCTACGGCTTGCGATATTTTGCCATCTACATTGGTTTTTTGTTCGTTGTACTGCATAAATGACCAAACGGCCAGGCCAGCAAAGATAATTACTGCTAGCGCCATAGCGACAAGCGCTACCACAACACCAGCGGCCATACCTTTTTCACCTTCGTGACGAGTAGTGTGTTTCATGTTCATCATTATACGAAAGCATTAGCGAAATTCATAGAGGTGATGCATATTTGTGCTGGCAAGTGGCTTCTTGCCTGGCACCTCAAAGCTATAACTAATCAGCTGTAGTGGCCTGCCTAAGCGCTTAGCCTCGGCCTGCACTCGCCGTGCCATGCGAGCGATATCACGCGTTTCGCCGAACACGTATACTACAGTGGTATCAACCGGAAAATCTGTATACCAAAAGTTTGCGATTCGCGTATGTACCAGCGGTTGCCCACGGCTTAGCAGCCAGCTAACTACCACCAACACCGGGTTTACCTCGTAACCCACTGCCCTAGCACCATATGCGGCGGCTTGTCGTAGCACCACGCCGTCGCCCGAGCCAATATCTAGCAGTACATCTGTGTCGCTAAGAGGATACAAATCGCTAAAAGCAGCGCTAACATCCTTTCGTTTGCTCGGCACATACGGCGCACCCACCAGCACAGTCAGCAGAAACAGTGCGACTACCCCAGCCAGCACCCACAGCACTATCATGTTTCAAACGATTGCTTTAATTCGTTGACCGTATTGCGCAGCTCGCCGAGATCTTTCTCGATGTCTTTTGCCAGCGCGTTAGCCTGTTTGAACTTGTCGGCAGCTTCGGTAAGTGAGAATTCTTCACTTTCAAACCATGCGGTCATTTCACGCAGTTCGTTCATTTTTTCTTCAATTGTTTTACTTTGCTTTGACATGTTTTACCTCCGCGGTTATTACATCATTTGCTCGTTCTATATCTATATTTGCGCCCGGCTTTACATCGCCTCGCACCAGCGCGTAGCCACGCGCAAGTACTTTCTGCGGGTTGTACTCGCCAAGCACCCTACTCGTCATAGTCAGCTCGTTATGCACGTCATCTATCCGTGTATCTATTGCACCCAGCGCACTGTCTAGCTGCCCCACCACATCGTCGTGATAATCTGCTATGCGGCGCTCGATAGCTGGAATCACGCCATGCATGCGGTGTCGCACGTCTGCCACTAGTTCGCGTCTGTCTGGCACTAGAAGTTGCGCTGCGTTGCTCGGTGTGGCCGCGCGCACATCCGCTGCCATGTCCGCTAGACTCACGTCGACTTCGTGCCCAATACCAGTTAACACCGGAATACGGCTCGCCGCGATTTCGCGCACCAACTGCTCGTCGTTGAACGTAGCTAAATCATCGGCGCTACCGCCACCACGCACCAGCACTAGCACTTCCGGCATCTGCTCGAGCATATTGAAATAGCGGATGGCTTTTATTATCTGATCCGCGGCTGCGGCGCCCTGCACTTGTACGTGGGCGACGTCTATAGTCATACCGCCGAATCTGTCGTTCACTATTTTGATAAAGTCTGCGTATCCTGCAGCTTGTGTACTGCTTATCACGCCTATGTGTTTTGGAAGCGATGGCAACAGCCGTTTGCGCTCTGGGCTAAATAGGCCTTCTTTTTCTAGCTTGGCTTTCAACAGTTCAAAGCTTTTTTTCAAACTTCCCTCGCCGCTCGGCCGCAAAGCACGAACTGTCAGGCTAAATTTTCCCCAATTCGTAAGTTTTGGCGTGGCCGTCACGATAATCTTCATGCCATCTTCGATTGGCGTGCGTAGTTGCCACACGGTCATAAAGCAGCCTACGCTCGCTTCATCATCTTTCAAATCAAAAAATACATACTTGTTTTGATTCACCTTGAAGCTACTTACCTCGCCCTCTATCTCTACGCTCGGATACGCATATTCGAGCGTTTGGTTGGTAAGCGCGATAAATTCGCTAACTTGTAAGCGGAGGTTTTCCATTACCCTGTTTCTTTAGCGCATCATGATAAAAGAAATATCCGAACGCGACGGTGCCCAGCAGCGTAATCACACGTGTCAATAGCACGCCTGCAAGCGCCACGCTTGGCTCGATACCAGCGAGTGCTAGCACCGTTACCATCACTGTTTCCAGCACACCGGCACCGCCTGGCGTAAAAGCCACCACGGCCAAGATAATAGCCAGACCATACGCCACCAATATCGCCGCGATGTTGACCGTGTGCCCCAGCGCCAGGAAAGTTACCCAAAACAGCATCATGTCACTAATAGTAAAGGCTATTGCCCACCAAAATGGCCGCACAAGAATTTTCCTATCTGCGCGTAGAATCACGAAATCATCGTGCATATCATCGAAAAATTCATTCAGTTTTGATTGCTTCAACCGCTTTTTCGAGCGCGGGAATACACGCCGCATAATTGCATTTGCCGTATTTGTCATGAATGAAGCCATGGCGTGCATGCGTTTTTTACTACTCAGAATGAAGATACTGCCTAGTGTCAGGCCTATCATCGCACTCACAAAGCCACTACTTCCCAAAATAATCCAGCGGTTAATCGAGCCATCTACCGTGATGGCAAACACCGACGGAATCAAGAGTACTGTAAACGCGATAAAGCCCATCACAAAGCGAACAATCTGCGACATGGTTGCCTTGCCCGCACTGAGGCCAAACCCACTCAAGCGCCACGACATATACGAAATGCCGCTTACCCCCGCGCTAGGCAGTATGTGATTCACGAAATTCATTTCAAGCGCCAGGCGCGTGAGAGTTCTGCGAGGTATGTCTTGAATAGATTTTTTAGCCCGTAAATACGAAAAGCCAATCTCCGCCGCGCTGTAGTAGGAAAAAATCTGTACTGGAATCAGCAGCAACAATATCCACAAATTGACCTGTCCTAACAGCCGCCACGCAGCAGCGATTTCGTGCCTCGATAGAAATATGATAATTACCAGCAAAATAGCGGTAACCACACTCAGCGTTTTGCGTACAGACATATACACTTATTATACATAGCGTGCCCGAGCAGGTATACTAAAACAGATGAATATATGTTTACTTGGTCGGCAGCCACAGCTTGGTATTGCAGAGCTAGAAATGAAATATGGTGCTGATGCCTTGCAGCTAGTTGGCAGCGACTTTGCGGTAGTAGATGCGGAAGTCGACATTGATACACTTGGTGGTACCATAAAAGTCGCCACCCTTTTGACCGAGCTCGACACAACGAACCCACAAAAAGTGTTCGATTATTGCCGCCGCGAACTGCCAAAGCACGCTGCCATGCGGCCAGAGGGAAAAATCAAACTTGGCGTTAGCTTGTACGGGCTCGACATGCCGCTCGCTAAGATACAGGCAAATGCACTAAGCTTGAAGACGGCGATTAAAAAGTCGGGGCGATCTGTGAGGGTTGTGCCAAACACCTCGCCTAGTCTCTCGAGCGCACAGACGCTCCACAACAGCCTGACAAGTGAGCTCGGTATGGAGCTCGTCTTTGTGCGCAGTGGATCTACCACGCTGCTTGGACAAGTTTCTGGTGTGCAAAATATTGATGCATACGCCGCACGGGACCAAGCCAGACCAAAAACCGATGCATTCGTGGGTATGCTACCACCGAAACTGGCATTGATGATGATAAACATGTCAGGAGCTACAAAAGGCAGAGTACTAGACCCATTCTGTGGCACTGGTGTTGTACTGCAGGAAGCAGCCTTGCTTGGCTTCGATGTCTACGGCACTGACCTATCAGAAAAGATGGTCGATTATTCTACCGCAAATATGAAGTGGCTGGCAGACAAATTTGGCGTAGATGTCAACGTAACAATCCACCATGGTGACGCCATCGAAACCAAATGGCAGCCGCCTATCGACGCAGTTGTGGCCGAAACTTATCTCGGCCAACCATTCTCTGCTCCGCCATCACCAGATAAACTGGCGCAGGTGCAGCGTAATTGTAACGAAATCATTTCAAAGTTTCTACAAAATATCGGCCCACAACTAGAAAGCGGTACGCCGCTTTGTTTAGCCGTACCCGCTTGGCGTGACAAATCTGGTCGGCTGACACATTTACCCCTGGTAAATAGCCTAGGCACGCTTGGCTATCAACAAATCTTGCTTCGTCATGCAAAGGCGACCGACTTGCTGTACTACCGGGAAGACCAGGTAGTGGCCCGCGAGCTGTTGGTGCTCAGAAAAGTATAGGAATTAAGTGAAGTATTGACTTTTCTTACTATTTTTGATATAATATATTTATCAGGCTTTGTTTTGTCGACTCTCGTCGGCTAGAAGAGCCGACGAACCTTCCAAGGAGATGACACATGTCAGAGTACAGTTTCGCCGACGCTGCGAGCGACGAGAGGTTCGAGGCAGCCAAGCACTACGTATTTGCCTGCTACTACGCCGCTCTCGCCCGCTACGGTGCGTCGAGGGAGAACCTCGGTGAGCCCTGGCTGATCCATCTGGAGGCCAACGAGCGCTTCGTGGTCACGGACGCCCACGAGACCGAGGTCCTCCAGAAGATCCTCGGCCGCGACGACACCCACAGCGCTCTTGAGTTCGTGGCGAAGACGCTGGACAAGCACCTGCGCGACCTGAAGGGTGTCATCATCACCTACACGGGCGTGAGGCTCGGACTCGACTTCACGGTCATCCTCTCGCCCGCTCTCTAGCCCCGTACCCCACCGGTCGAGCCCCGCTCCCCGTGTGGCGCGGGGCTCGACTCTTTTTTGGCTTCTTTTTTAGTTAGTTACCTGTTCCAAACGCAGATACAAAGACGATTAAGGCTCTATAGCGCTCGACGTATTGCTTTCAGAGTCGTAGCAATTTTGGCTCGCAAATGCCTTTTTCAAATCATCTGTATTATATTCCTTGCAGTCGACAGTTTCTTGCGTGCCTTTAAAATATTGCCATTCACCATCTGGCACTTGATAGAACAACCCGGCAAAGCCGCCCACCCTACCAAATCCCGATTGGCTTATAGCCACTGTCGCGTTCCTGTACCCCTCAACGGGGCTTTCATCAATCACCACTTGGCTAAATGATGTGTCCGCTAGTGGCTCATTCGTTGACGCTGCGTACACCACAGCAAACGGCTCAGCCTCTTTCGCCGTAGCAAGAATGTCACTCATGTCCTCACATACAACATTCATCCACGGATCACTCGCATCGCCTTGTGGTGGGTCATAACTCGTGATACCGCACACCACTTCTTTGCTATCATACGTAATTTCTTTGTTTAGCGGAAAATCAGCCTGAGGGTCTGCCTGTGCGACATTATAGTCTTTGTCTGTAAAGTATGTGTCTACCATATCGAGGTTTTTTACCAGTACATCTGTCGAACTGGTTGCAATAACACCATAATACGTCGAAGGTTGGACCCAAAATTCGTAACCACTAGGCTGAAATGCTGGTCCACTTGTATCGGTATCTTTCACCGTACCCTCAAGCTTAGTTTTCATGTCTGCTATCACCTGCCCCGCTGCGGTCAAGACCTCCTGCTTGGTAGCTGGCTTTGCACCACTGTTAGTAGCAGCTGGAGCTTTTGTTGGCATAAAAAAGAAATAATACACAAGTCCCGCAAGCGCAACTAACAGCAAAGCACCAACGGCCATTAATGCCTTGAATGGCTTGCGCGCTTTCGGTGGCTTTTCTAGAGACATAGGCGTGCTCTCGGTTACCTGTTTTGGCATTTGTTCAGATTCATCAATCTGTTCAGTGCCTGGCATTTCCTCATCACGAGGCTGCATATCTTTCTTGTCTTCCATGCGATACTCCTATTTCAGGCTTATTATGCGTCGTCGGCTGAAAATAAACAATAGCAGTATTTATGAGCCGACTTTCGAAACTTCACCCGCCTTCTCACATGGCTCGTCTTTAAACGCATTTTGCAGCTCTGTGCCTTGATATTTACTACAGGCCACCATGCCTTGAGAGCTTGTAAAGTACTTCCAAACACCATCGGGGGTTTGGTAGAATACACCCAAATATCCGCTCTGCGTGTCTTGGTTTTCACCGGTAATACGCAAGCTAGCGCGTCGGTAGCCGGGCACAGGACTCTCTGCGGTTTTTAGGTCGTAAAAACCCCTATTTGCCACGTCAAGCTTTGATGCATCTTTGTAGGCAGTGACGTACGGTTCGTAAATATTTGCCGTTTCCTTGAATTGCTCAGCATCAGCACATAACATACCTACCTCTGTCTTGCCGTCGTTACGCGTAGGCTTGATGTCGTATACCAAGCAAAGTACTGTATCGTTCACAAACAGCGCTTCGTACGACTGCGTAGTGCTCCCTTTTTGCCGAATAGTTTCTTTGTACTTATCCAACATTAGCTGCTTCTTGATGAGCGCCAATGTTTGTGCGGCTTGTTCACTAGTTCCTTCCACTGCCGCTCCATAGTAAGTGTCATTGCGTACAAAAAAGTTGTTTTCGCCGACTTTACCGAACGGCCCACTCACACTCGGCTGCTTCTCTTTGCCTAACAGTTGTGGCTTTACTAGGCTAACCAGCGTGTTTGCGGCTGATTTTTCATCTTTTATCTCAGTCTCTGTGTCAGTTTGCTCAGTGCCTGCTAGAGGAATAACGGTCGGGCCGCCGCGTGATACAGATGCCTCTTCGTCTGCCTGCTGCGCCTGCCAATACCAATAGCCACCGGCTCCAGCGCCAACCAGCAGCAATGTCGCTACCACACTACCGACAATGATTATCGGCGTCTTCCCCCATCTTTCTTGCATGCGCATATCTACCCATAATTATACGCTACCCCTTGCAAAAAGCCCAAAAGTTTAGTACAATTTACTAGATTGTTTTATAAACTTTAAGGAGTACCCTATGTCACACGTCAAAGCTGGCGGTTCATCGAAAAACGTCCACAATAACGCAGGTCAACGCCTTGGCGTAAAGCGTTTTGGTGGCCAAACGGTCTCTGAAGGCGAAGTGCTCGTGCGTCAAACTGGCAGCACCAAGATTGCTGGCCCAGGCACCTTCATGAGCCGCAATTTCACTATCCACGCCGCAAAAAGCGGTATCGTAGCGTTCAAGCAAGTGAAAAAAGGCCGCTTTACCGGCAAAACTGCTCGTCGCACCCAAGTAGTAGTGGAATAAGACTTACCGCAACTAAAACGGCCCTCATGGGCCGTTTTTTATTCTTGCGTGTTGTCGGGGCAAGCTTTGGAATTCGCCGCTCACTACGCACCAGTCCCATCACCGTAAAGCAGTCTTAAGTAGCCTGCCTCAGCAGATATTTTTCTTACCTTGCTAGAAGTCACTACTGGCGTATCGTGGTAGCTCATTTCGTCTACAATCGTACGAATAGCTCCGATAGAACGGAGGCGCTCGGTATCTGTTTCGCCCTGCTGTAATAAATCAAGCTGACGCAGTAGATGGCCACTCATAACACTAGGATCATAGGTGCCAGCAGACAACTGCTCTATGATGCGAAGCAACTCTCGGACGTCGGTTTTTCTGTCTTGTTCAAAGCCAGCCTCGACTAACGGCTGGGCTGGGTTGCCAAGTACAGCGCCCCCTAACTCACGTACAACCTCAGAGCGTGGGGTTGTGTCAGCGTCTGAGCCATCATCTTGCCATGCAAGCAACTCAGATATTGATACACTTGGTTTTATTTTTTTGCCATTAACTATGTCTACTTTTGTAACCTGTCCTTCAGGGTTCGTGTGGATTGCATTAATTGACCAGCCACTTTCAAATCTCTCTGGCAAACCGCTTTTTTCGTCAGCATTGCGCTTCACCCAAAATCGGCACGGCGGGAAAATTTTATCAATATTGTCTCGTGTGACGATCTTTTCTGGTTTTTTCAGTGTTTGTGTTGGATCGTGGTCCATAATTTAATAATAGCAAAAAATTGCTATTTTGTCAATATGCTTATGCTATTCTGACGGAGATGGCTCTTCAGCCATGCCAAGATGATGCTTCACGCGTTGCACGACATCGCCTATCACTACCTGTGATTTCACCAGATAATCATCAACACCAAGGTCTTCGGCGCGTTCTTTGTCTTTTGGCTGGCTAAGAGCTGTCAGCATGACCACTTTTATGTTGCCAGTTTCAGGGGTATTTCGTAAAATATCTAGCACATCAAAGCCGCTAATTTTCGGCATCATGGCATCAAGTAGCACCAAATCAGGCTTAAACTCTAGCGCAGCCGATAGCGCGTCTTCACCGTTGCTTACTTCTTGTACATCGAAGCCTTCAAGCTCGAGACGTGACCTATACACGCCAGAGAGGGCGGTGTCATCCTCTACCAAAAGAATACGTTTTTTGTCGTTCATATGTATTAATACTACCCCGAATGTTTCTAAAGCACAACCGTTACCGCGTAGCGCCCAGCTGTTTGAGTGCCGCCTCGAGTTGAGGGTCACGATCAGCGTCAAGATTCTTTTGCGTCAGGCCGACCTTTTTGTTCGGCGCAATGCCCTCGTCAGTAATGTTTTTACCATTTGGCGTGTACCATCGTTTTATGGTTACCTTTAGCTCAGCGTCATTAGCTAGCGGGAATAATTCTTGCACTGTACCCTTACCATAAGTCTTTTCACCAATCAGTGTCGCAACCTTGTAGTCTTTCAAAGCACCCGCCACGATTTCGCTCGCGCTTGCGCTACCGCCATTCACCAACACGACTGTTTTCAGGCCCCTTAGGGTTGGTTCACCTTCTGAATACAAATCATGTGACGACCCTATACTCTTGACCGTTACCACTACTTTGTCGCGTAGCCATAGCCCAGCAACCGCTTGAGCCGCTTCTAAATAGCCACCGCCATTGCCACGTAAATCAAGCACCACGCCTTTGACTCGCTGATTCACAAACGATTGCGCCGCTTGCTGCGTCAGACTCGCCGTTTCGCTATCAAATCGATTCAGCGTCAGAATACCGATGCCATCTTTTATTTCACTTTTCACGCTCGGGTTGGTAATTTCATCTCTGGTAATAGAAAATGTTTTTGCGGCTGAGCCGCGGCGCACGGTAAGCTTCACTGTTGTGCCAATTTCACCACGTATGAGCTTGACTGCGGCCTCGGCGTCTTTGCCTTCTACCGATTCGTCGTTCACCGCTATAATCACGTCGCCGGCGTGCACGCCAGCTTTCTGCGCTGGGTTATCATCGAGCGTACGAATAATCGTTGGTTGCCCTTTTCGCACGCCTATTTCAGCGCCAATACCGCCACCAATATTGCCCGTAAGTTCATTGGAAAACTCTTTTGCCTCTTTGGCACTCATAAACACGGTATATTTGTCACCCAGTGCGTCTACCAAGCCGTGGTTGGCGCCGTCTATCAACTTCTGGTCGTTAATCTTGCCGTTGTAATTCGCCTTAAGCGTTTGGTACGTCTCTTGTAGTGAAGATAGGTCGAGCGTATCGGTGCTAATGCGCACGCCTACTAGCGGCCCCATCAGCGCGTAGATATCACGACTGCGCGTACCCGCCACAAAGCCAAGTGCCAGCACCACGACAACAATTGCAGCAAATGTTAGTTTTGTTAGTTCTACCCGTTTTTTCACTCCTATAAGTATAGCGCACTCTGGGCGCGCTATACAGTATTTCAGGTTATTCCGAGGCTAGAAGTAAATGTAAGTGTCGTAGGTAGAGGCAGGTACCTTCATTTGGCTAAAGTGTCCCCATCCTGGGCCACCAGCATTGTAGTAATTGTACTGACTAATGTTTACCGTACCGTCGCCGTTAACACTGTCGATCCATACTACGTGGCCGTATTGACCGCTTGAGATAACACCAACAGAGTTTGCACGAGGCGTTGAGCCTTTGTTGCTGAAGCTGTTTGGCCACATGTTGGCGTTGCCGAGCCATCGGTAGGCGCGACCAGTGTGCTGCAACACCTTATAGGCTGCGTAGCTGGTGCATTGTCGACATGCATAACCTAGCGGGTCAGTACCGTCGCCATTTGGCCCACCATGAGAGTACAGATATTGGTCGACGTAGCAGCCGCTGCCCCATGGGTAGCCACCAGCGCCACCACCACCGAGGTAGATTTCATTTCCACCAGAGGCCGCAGCAATCGCCGCTTGCTGTTGGCGCTGCAACTCAGCGCGTTCTTTCTTCGCCTTAGACGAAAGCTTCTGGAAGGCACTTTCCTGGCCTTTTGTCTGAGAGATAAGTTGTGCTTTTTCAGCTTCTTTCGCAGCCAGAGCACTGCGTGCACGTCGTTGGCCAGCCAAAATTTCTTCTACGTCTTTCTTTTGCTTCTGCAAACGATCTTTCAGCTTGTTGATTTTCTTGATTGTGTCAGTCAGGTTTTGCTGTACTGTCGCCTGGTAGGTTTGTTTATCGAGGAAATCACCAATATTGTCGCTACTCGCCAGCATTTCGATGGTCGAAACGTCTTCATCAAGCGCGATGTCGGCCATTAAAGAGCCCAGTGCATCTTGGTTTTGGGCAATTTGTAGCTCGCTCTTCGTTATTTGGTCGGCAAGTTTCTTGGCCTTTGCTTCAGAAAGGTCAATTTGTGCTTGAATACGTGCTTTTTCGTTGTTTAGTTTTGCAAGTTGGTTCTCAAGCGTCTCTCGCTTGTCGGCGAGCTTTGATGCCTGCGCGTTGTATTCATCAATCTTCTTTTGTACAGCCGCAATCTTTTCATCGAAATTGTCAGCACCGACTGTTCGTGCCACCATCATAGGCGCGGATACAGCCATCAATACAGAAGCGGCTACCAAAACGGCTTTGGTAGTGAACGAGGTCGAAACTGGTGTGGTGGACCGTCGTTTCATTGAGTTGTATTTTAGCATAAGCATAACTGTTTTGTCAATCCGTTTTTGTTTTAAATCTTTAGGTAGCGACGTGTCGCTAACAGTGATGATACAACACCTATTATAGCACCAAGTAAAATCATGCCAAGTAGTACCGGGCCAATGTATGTCACAACAAAGTCTATAGTAGGACTCACCGCGATACCATAGTCTAGCAGCTTGCCTTTTACCGAGTACAGCATGGCAAACCCAAGCCCGGTAGCAATCAACGCGGCAATAAAGCCATACACCACCGCTTCCACGATAAACGGTCCACGAATAAAGCTTTTATCGGCACCAATCAGCTTCATCATTTCGATTTCATCTTTGCGGTTGAAGATAGCCATGCGGATGGTATTGAACACGATGAGCGAAGATATAGTGATAAAGATAATACTTGCACCCAAGCCTACTTTGTCGGCAAAATCAACGGTTTTAGCAATATTTTGAATGGCCGAACGCCTTTCACCGGCAAACGACGGCTCTCGATCGGGGTCGATGTTCTCTTGCAGGGTTGCATCTGTTTTGACAAAGTTTTCAAGCTCTTCTGTATCGTTGATATCGACGAGCTTGATGCGCAGCGTGCCCGGAAATTTATTGACTGCTTCATTTAGCGCATTCAATGTATCTGGGTCGCTGCTATTTTTCTGTGCGAAGTTCTCTCGCGCCTTTTCGGGGCTAATGTAATCAACTCGCGTCACGGTACCAAGGCTACGTAGCCCTTCCTCTATCACGTTCACTGTATCCTCTGGCGTTTCAGTTTTCAGATATACCGACATATCGACTTTGTCGCGAATTTCTTCGATTGAATTGACCAACGTGCTACGCGATGCAAGCGTCACGAACACAATGAGGAGCGTAATGGTCATTACTGCAGTCGCGGCGATGGTAAGCCATGCGTTACGGCTGAAATTGTTGATGCCATAGCGGCACATGCGAATAAACGTCAGCCAGCGACGGCGACTTCTTTTTTGCTGGGCAAAGCCTTTGGCATCGAGTTTTCGCGCCATTAGCCGGCCTTCCCTTGCCTGTAGCTGCCTTGAGCTTGGTCGCTGGTAATTTTACCGTGATCTAGCGTCACCACGCGGCGCTTTAGCTTGTTTACAATTTCAACGTTGTGCGTTGTTAGCAGCACAGTGGTGCCATAGTGGTTAATTTTTTCAAGCAAACGTACAATATCCCAGCTGTGCTTTGGGTCAAGGTTGCCAGTTGGCTCATCTGCGATCAGAATCTTTGGCTGACGCACCACAGCGCGAGCAATCGCCACGCGTTGGCGTTCACCACCACTCAGTTCATGAGGGAAATTCTTTTCCTTGCCGCTGAGCCCCACGAGTTCAATCACTTTCGGCACCGTGCTTTTTATCTCGCGGTTTGTCATACCAGCAATTTCCAGAGCAAAGGCCACGTTTTCATACACCGTACGTTGCGGCAGCAGCTTGAAATCCTGGAAGACTACGCCGATTTTGCGGCGCAGCAATGGGATATGCTTGTCTTTTAGACTGTCGTAATCTATACCACCTACAACAATTTTACCGCTAGTCGGCTTTTCTTCGCGGGTCAGAAGCTTCAGCAGTGTCGACTTGCCCGCTCCAGAGGTACCTACCAGTATCACGAACTCTCGCGGCTTCACATGCAAACTAATCCGGCTGAGTGCCGGTTTTGTGGTTCTACCATACGTTTTCGTGACCCTATCTAGCAGTATCATTACTAGACTTATTATAGCATAAACCGCTTATGCACTAGTGTTTTCTAGGTAGCTCGCCATAAAGTCATCCAGCTTGCCATCAAGTACGCTCTTGGTATCCTTGTCTTCATACTTTGTGCGTGTATCTTTCACTAATGTGTACGGGTGCAATACGTAGTTCCGTATCTGGCTGCCCCAGTTGGCGCTCTCGCCCGCCTGTAAATCACTCAGCTTTTCGGCGTGCTGCTCAAGCTTTAGCTGCGCCAATTTCGAGCGAAGAATCTTCATGGCGGTTTCTTTGTTTTGTAGCTGGCTCCGTTCGTTCTGAATTGCTACGACAATATTGGTGGGCAGATGAGTGACGCGTACAGCGCTATCGGTAGTGTTCACACTTTGACCACCATGACCACCCGCACGATATACATCCACCTTGAGGTCTTTATCATCAATCTCGACTTCTTCGGGTGCATCAATTTGTGGCAACACTTCTACTAGCGCAAAACTGGTTTGCCGTAAGCTGTCGCTATTGAACGGGCTCAGGCGCACTAGGCGATGCACGCCGTGTTCACTCCGTAATTTTCCGTACGCATAGCTACCATTTACTTCTAGCACGCTGGTCTTAATGCCTGCTTCTTCGCCTGTACTGCGTTCAAGCTGCTTGGTTTCTAAGCCAGCTTTCTCTGCCCAACGTAGATACATGCGCTCCAGCATTTCTGCCCAATCTTGCGCGTCGGTACCACCTACGCCTGAGGTTATACGCACAATTGCATTATGGTCGTCAAACTCACCGTTAAATAATAGTTCTTTTTTTAGGTCCGTATACTGCGTTTCAAATGCCGCCACCTGCGCCTCAAATTCACCCAACATTGAATCGTCACCGAGTTCCATCAGTTCATCAATGTCTCCGAGCTGCGCGGCAAGCGTCTCCCATGGCTCAAGTTGTGCTCGCACGGCAGCTGCCTTTTTGCTTACATCTTGCGCATGGCCAGGATTATTCCAAATTTCCGGAACGGCTAATTCACTATCCAACATTTCAAGCTGTTGCTTTTTCCCCACAACATCGAGCCGTTCCATTGCGGAACGCACGTCAGCTAGCAGCTGTTCGACTTTTTTCTTCAGGGGTTGCATTGATACTATTGTATCATTTGTACTGCCCAGTCCTGAGCATCGTATACGGTGTCTATGTTGAAGTTACTTTTTTCTACAGCAAACGCCAATGGCGCATAGCCACGAGCAAGCGCTAGTTCGTAGGCTTTTCGCAGCTCGTCGACTTCTCCCACGCATTCAAATGGCTTCATGGCACCGTCGACTCCTAATAAGCCTTTGAAATCAGCCTGGAGCGACTGTTTTTCAAACAAATTGCCACCAAACAGACGATACAGTTCACTCGGCTCAACAAAAGCTGCGAATAGCAGATAGCTGTTGGCGCATTTGGGGCAATCGCCACACCACGATAGCTGGCTATTATCATGACCTTGCCGATAGTTCGCAACGTTACATGATGAGAACGAGTGGCCATATTTTTCCCAGGCATGTTCTACGAATAATCGAGCAATTTTTAGCTCACTGTAACCACGTAGTGGCGAGCCGACGCGTAGCGCCGGGCTAATGTTCGATTGCACATATTCCTGAAACAATTGCTCTGCCCGCCATGTCTTTGACCATTGGTGCGTTACGGGGTAGTCGCCTATCATTGCATGCGGCTCCTCGCCTTCATGCCCAATGCCCATCAGTATCGTGCTTTTGCCCAGCAATATGGCATCAATCAGCGCAAAACTGAGTACGATGAACGTTATCGGCACATGGCCGTTCAGCCCGCCGTTTTGCTTGGCGCTGGTAAGTGCTGCGATATCGATGTCACGCTTCGCGTGTCGTAGTGGATGTTGGAATATCTGCAGTACTGCGGGTATGGTATCGACTTGCGAAATATACCACGGAGTAAAGTCTACGCCCTTTTTCGCCAGCAACTCTGCCATCAACAACGAATCCTTGCCACCACTTTGTAGCGCCATAATACCTTCACCACTGTAGTTAGTTGGCTGGCTCGTCCCTTCTGTCGTTGGCTCGAAACGCGCAATATCAGCGGGGTCTATGTTGTTTTCATACACGAACTGACTCAGGCCACTTTGATACACAGCCGTGAAAAACGCTGCTTGCTCTGCATCTAATTCGATGGTTTTTAGTACAACTTTCTTTGTAGGAAATGCTTTGTAATATGATACGCCAGCAAGCACGAATGAGAGTTGTAGCGCCCTATCGAGTGCTGCCACGTCGTAGTCGTTCGCTCGCACAAAATGCACCCGCTCTGAAAAGTGAATGGTCTCATCAAAGCTATAGTGGAAGGTTGCAGTATTTGAGTCGGTGTCGAAATCGTACCGCTCGAAAACAAATGTTTGGTATGGTGACTGGTAGCTCATAAACTGTTTACGATTGCAATGAACTGCTCGCCACGCTGAGTAAAGTTTTTGAACATATCAAAGCTGGCACATGCCGGGCTCAGCACCACAACATCGCCCGCACTGGCTTTATTACTGGCGCACTGCACGATTTCTTCAAAGTTTGTCGTGTCTAGCATTGTGAAGCTCGTCTCATCGGTTAATCCTGCGCCTACTAATGCATCACGTATTGCCTGTTTTGTCTGACCATAAATCACAACGTGCTTTACGGTACTTTTCATGATCTCTGCGGCAAGTTCTTCAAATGATGCGCCCTTGTCGTAGCCGCCTAGTAGCAAGACCTGGGGTTCTTTATGGGCGCGTATCGCCGCGATGGCAGCAGACGGTGCAGATGAATAACTGTCATCGAAGTATTGTACCCCACCTACTTCACGAATGAATTTCAAGCGGTGTGGCAAGCCAGTAAAGCTAACCAAGCCTTGCTTTATTGCATCGTGACTTTGCGTATATTTGTATGCAGCGGAAATGGCCGCGCAGGCATTCTCAACATTGTGTTCACCAGGTATCTGCATCACACTTGTTTCACAAATGCGTTCATCAGCCTTCATGAACCAGCCATCTTCTACATACGCCACACCTTCGTCTTTGACGCCATATCGTTTCGCTATCGCCTTGTTGTACATTGTGGCGGCTTGACGAGAGTACGCGAAAGTCGGATGGTAATACACTGTCTCGTCAGCAGTCATAAACCGCGCAATCTGCGCCTTAGCGGTAATGTATTCATCGATGCCATGATGTACATCCATATGGTCTTGCTCGATTTTTAATATAACCGCTGTTTGTGGCGACTTTTGAATATCCCACAGCTGGAAACTACTGAGCTCGAATACCACAATATCACTGGGTTCAATCTTTTCGAGTTCACCCAGCGCTGGCACACCAATGTTTCCAACGAGATGTGCGGTTCTACCTGCGGCACGCAGAATACTCGTAATTAAACTGCAGGTAGTGCCCTTGCCCTTGGTACCAGTCACGCCGATGATTGGAGCAGGACATTTGTCGAAGAATTCATTGATTGAACTCCATACTTTACCATTTGTCACGATCTTGTCCGGTCGTAAACTAGCCGTACGCACCACCATGTCAAAATCCGCTAGTTTTGAAAAAGCTCCATCACCTAAAATGGTTGCGGCACCCTCTGTCAGGGCATCAAGCTCTTCACGCTCATCGACAATAGTGACACTGTTCTCGGACGTGTTCCAGTACTGGTAGTTCGCTCTGCCTTCTTGCCCAAACCCTGCGATAGCGATTTTCATGTGTTATTTCCCCTGAAACAATGGTTCGAGTTTTTCTGATAAATCAACGATGTGCTCTTTTTCGCCACTAGAAACACCGGCGAGTACCCAGGTGTTATGCGCAATAAAGCTTTCTGCGGTCGTCTTCATGAGATCGCGTGTAATTTTCATGATGTCTTGTGGCGCACGATTGTAGTCTTTCACTACGCCATCGGCGAAATAACGGTTGGTGTAAAAATTGCTAATCTGTGCGACCGTTTGCGCACCCATTTGGTGCCTGCCCAACGCGTAGCTTTTCGCTGCATCCAGTTCTTTCTCGGTAATTTTACCGTCAAGCACGGCTTTAATCTCGCGCACGATGATATCAAACAGTGGCTTCGCGGTATCAAGATTGACCTGGCCACCGAAGTCCCAACTACTATCATGGAAGCCTGCTGATGTATCCGAAAACACATGATACGCCAAGCCCTTTTGTCTGGCAGCACCGTAAATGCGCGAGTGCATGGTGCCTGTCAGAATATGATCCAGCGCATCCATCGCGTCGCTTTCTTCGTCGCTAATTTCGCGTGGCACCATAAGGCTCAGACCGAACGTTAGGTTGCTCGCCTCTTTACGACGAATCAACGTTGGATTAGCGCTTGAAAGATTGTCACGCGGGACACTAAATCGTTCGCCGGGTTTTAGTTCCCAGCTTTCTAGCTGACGAATAATCTCGCTGCGTCTTCCGTGTAGCTTACCTGATATAACAAAGCGCATGTTGTGCGCGGTATGCGTGCGACGATAGTGTTCTTTTATATCAGCTAAAGTGACGTTGTGAATCGTTTGTAGGCGCTGCCAGAATGTAAGAGTATCTTCGCCTAAAAGCTGTTGAATCTTCGGCCACAGCACACGATTGTGATTGTTTAAAAAGCCGGTTAGTTCGCTTTTTACATTACCCTTCTCTGCTTCAAGCTCTTCTTCGTTGAACCGAGGCTGACAAATAGCTAGCTGCTGAAGTTTTAGAATCCGCTCCCATTCGAAGTCGGCGCAATCCGCTACGTACACCATAGAAAGATCGCTGGTATACGCATTGTGGTAGGCACCGTTTTTCGTAAACTCTGCCTCATATTCATGTTCACTTTTATAACCAGCATTCGCGCCAAACGCCATGTGTTCCATGATGTGTGCAGTTTCGTAGATGTCCTTGTGTTTGACATAGCGATTACCTGCGCGAAATTGGAATTGAAAACTCATTACCGTCGCGCCAGGAACATTAATAAGAAGTCCGCTCGCGCCGTTTTTCAGTTTTACTTCTTGTACGGTGTGATTCATGTGGTGTGCCCGAGCCTAGCTACTTGCGACCTTTTTTACGGTTCTGCCGCTGGGCTTTCTTCTTTTTGCGAGCTGCGTTTTTCACGCGGTTAGCATCAGAACTACTCTTGAGCTTGGTAACTTTGAAGTCATCGTCACGGTTTACCTCACCCAAGCCGAGTTCATTCACGCCACGCTCCACTGAACCCTCCGCTAAACGAGTGAGTTCGGTATCGTGGTGCTCTTCTTCGGCTGTAATAGCGTCGTGTTTGTGAACATGCATGACGGCACGGAGCACTTCATCGCGTAGGGTTTGTTGCAAACCGTCAAAGAGTTTTTGCGACTCTGATCGGTACTCAACTAGCGGGTCGCGCTGACCAACACTTCGCCAGTGGATACCATCCCTTAGGTGTTGCATATTCTCGAGGTGCTGCATCCATAACGTATCGAGTACTTGCAGATACACATCGCGCTCTACCTTACGCAGCATCTCTGTTTCAATTTCTTTCTCTTTATCTGCATACAAATCGTCCGCCAGCTTTTTAGCTGCTTCAAACCGAGCTTTGTCTTTCTTTTCGTTGCCAATTTTCTCGAGTTTCTTGCGTTCTACCGGAAAAACGGCTTCAAATTCATCGTAAAATTTCGGGTTATTTTTCGCTGGCAGTAGCGTCAGCTCACGCACCTTTTCGGTAAGTAAGCGTTCAATCTCGTACTTCATATCGTCGCCTTCAAGAATCTTGCGGCGCATCATGTACACAACACGTCGGTGACGGTTAATCACGTTGTCATACTGAACAACATTTTTACGAGTGTCGAAGTTGTAGCCTTCCACACGTTTCTGAGCAGCTTCGAGTGTTTTTGAAACGGCGCGGTTTTGGATTGGCGTCTCTTCATCAACACCCAGACGATCCATCAGTCCAGCAATTCGCTCGCCCTGGAAAATACGCATCAAGTCATCTTCGGTGGATACGAAGAACTGCGTTTCACCAGGGTCACCCTGACGTCCGCCTCGTCCACGTAGCTGGTTGTCGATACGACGAGATTCATGACGTTCAGAACCAATCACAACTAAACCGCCTAATTCCTTCACGCCCTTGCCCAGCTTGATGTCCGTACCGCGGCCGGCAATGTTGGTTGCCAATGTAATCGCACCTTTTTCTCCGGCTTTTTCTATAATGGCTGCTTCACGTTCGTTGTTTTTAGCGTTCAAGATTTCATATGGAATCTTCTCTTTGTCGAGCCAACTGGCTATCAGTTCGTTCTTGGCGATACTCGCTGACCCAACCAGCACTGGCCGTCCTGCTTTGTGATGTTCTTTTATCACCTCAGCGACGGCTTTTAGTTTGCCTTTTTCGGTCTTGAAAATCAAATCTTCTTTGTCTTCGCGAATGATGGGGCGATTAGGTGGAATCTGTACAACATCGAGACTGTAAATCTGTTGGAACTCTTCTGCTTCTGTAAACGCGGTACCAGTCATGCCAGATAATTTATTGTACAAACGGAAATAGTTCTGGAACGAGACAGTTGCGAGCGTCATACTCTCTTCAAGTACCTGGACGTTCTCTTTGGCCTCAATTGCTTGGTGCAAGCCTTCGTTGTAACGGCGACCTTGCATCAAACGACCAGTGTGTTCGTCGACGATCACGACTTCACCTTGGTTTGTTACTACGTAGTCTTTGTCGCGTTTGAAGATAGTTTGCGCTTTCAACGCTTGATCCATGTGATAGACAGTTCGTACATATTCTGGTGTGAACAAGTTTTTTATACCCAACATTTTTTGTACTTTTTCAACACCCTTGTCGCTCAGGGCAACACTGCGGCGCTTTTCGTCTAGAATGTAGTCTTCTTCTGTAAGTTTCGCAGCGACTTTGGCAAACTGATAGTAACTTTCTGGATTCTCTGCTGCAGGGGCCGAAATAATCAGCGGCGTACGCGCTTCGTCAATGAGAATTGAGTCTACCTCGTCAACGATAGCGAAGTTCAGTTCACGCTGACGCAGTAGCTCGACATCATCAACCATGTTGTCACGGAGGTAGTCAAAACCGAATTCATTGTTAGTACCGTAGGTTATATCTGCGGCGTACGCTTCCTTTCGGGTACACGGGCGTAGCTTACGCATACGAGAATCGGTGTGTGCTTCGTTGTCATAATCTTTGTCGTATAGGAAACTAGCGTCATTGATAATCACACCAGTACTCAACCCCAAGAAATCATATAGTTCTCCATTCCAGCCAGCGTCACGCTGAGCCAGATAGTCGTTGACTGTCACAACATGCACACCCTTGTCTTCAAGAGCATTTAGATATACTGGTAGTGTCGACATTAGTGTTTTACCCTCACCTGTTTTCATTTCAGCCACGTTACCATCATGTAGTGCCATGCCGCCGATCAACTGCACGTCGAAATGTCGCATTCCCAGCACACGGTCGCTGGCTTCACGTACCAAAGCGAATGCGTCGGGAAGGATATCATCAAGGGTCGTACCTTTTCTTTCAAGCTTCTTTTTCAAAACGGCCGTCTGCTTTGGCAGGTCGGTCTTTTTCATCTTTTTGTACTTGTCTTCAAGCGCGTTTATTAATTTTACTTTTTTCTCAAGACCCCTCACGATTCGCTTCTGTGGGTCACCAAAAATTTTCGTCAGAACTTGTTGCCTGTTCAACCGTGCAGCCATAGTCTTTTCTACTCCTGAAATTCGTATTTGAAACTCATTCTATTATACGCTCTTTTGTTGGTATAAAAAAGAGGTGACGTATATTTTCACCTCTTTACTATGGTTTCGCTATTGTTCGCGGTCGTAGCTTCGCTTGAAACGACTCAGCGCTGCGCGCGTTTTACCAATATGGCTCACGTGCGCGTCTTTATACTTGCGCAGCTGATTTGCTAGCTTTGCCTCAACGATGTCGATTGCTGCAAGCGCGTTCATCGTACTGTCTTTGGCGGTGAGCTGCTTGTCTGGTATATGCATTACCACCTCTGCCTCATACTTGTTTCCGCCAGAACGGTTTACTTCTTTTATTACTACTTCGGCAGACGCGCTTTTTCGTGCGTGCCGTGGTAGAAACCGATCAAGTCGACCAATCTTTTTCATCACGTATTTTTTCGTGGCGTCATCGAGATCGTATTTGACACCCGTTACGTTGATAGATTGAATCATGTACCCCTCCTTCTTAGTTAAAGGATTCTGTACTTCTATTATACTCCCGTTTTTACAAAACGTCACGCCCGCCGAGGTATGGCTTTAACACCTCAGGTACACGCAATGTGCCGTCGTCATTTTGGTAATTCTCCAAAATTGTAATGAGTCCCCGAGCAAGAGAGATGGCAGTACCATTCAACGTGTGGACAACCTCTACTTTTCCGTCGGTTCGTCGAACACGAATATTGAGGTTACGCGCCTGAAAGTCGGTACAGTTACTACAGCTTGTTAGTTCACGGTAGGTTTTATCGACTGGCGACCAGTATTCAACATCATACTTCTTAGCAGCCGGTGCGCCCAAATCACCCGCTGCGATATTTATCACGTGATAGGAAATACCGAGGCTCTGCCACAACTCTTCTTCAAGCGCGAGAATACGTTCGTGCATTTCATTACTCTGTTCGGGCAACGTAAATGCATACATTTCGAGTTTGTTGAACTGATGGACGCGGAATAAGCCTCGAGTGTGCTTGCCGTAGGTTCCTGCTTCTTTTCGATAGCATGGGCTGAGGCCCGCATACAAAAGTGGCAGGTCTTTTTCGTCCAGAATTTCACCAGCATGATAGCCGGTCAGTGGCGCCTCCGCGGTGCCAATCATGGTGAGATTCGTATCTTCGATAAAATACTCGTTACCGCTATCATCACCCTTTGGAGCAAAACCAGCGCCTTCGGCGGTCTGCGCGTTAACCATGTGTGGCACCGTTAGGAAACGGAAGCCTTTTTGCGTCACGAAATTAATACCGTACTGGATGAGTGCTTGCTCAAGCAGCGCTAACTCATCTTTCAGGAAGTAAAACTTTGTACCGGCTACTTTCGCGCCGCGTTCAAAATCGACCCAGTCACGGTTCAGGGCGAAATCAAGATGATCTTCCGCACCTTCATGTTGCTCGCCAACTTGTTTTATTTCGACACTGTCTTCTTCATCGCCTAGCGGCACGTCGTCTTGTGTCACGTTTGGAACTGACTCAAGTAGTTTCTTGTACTCTAGGTCAGTACTTTCGAGATATTTCTCACGCTCAGCTAGCTCAATCTTTATCTGTTTGCCTTCGTCAATCGTCGCTTGATCTGGCTTGCCGCCTTTCATTTTGGCTGCGTTGGCGTTGCGCGCTTCCCGCAGTTCATCAACCTGTTGCTGCAAGCTGCGACGCTCGTCATCTAGCTTTAGCAAGTCGGCAATAGAAACATCGTAGCCTTTTTGTTTGGCAGACTCTTGAACCTTATCAGCGTTTTCCCGAATAAAACGAATATCTAACATCGCCTTGATTATAGCGCATTTTCACAGATTACGCGACCAAAAATGACTAGCTCGTGCGGCGAAGCTCTTCAATGCCCGTGCCAAGCATTACGCGGCCTATACGTCGCTCACGCATAGAGAATGTACGTGTGCCGTAGTTCTCGTTTTGTCGATTCAGTAATCGGATGTGATCATCAAGGCGCTTCGCTTGACCTCGTGCTATTTCAGAACCAGACCCGTTCGTAAGTGGCATTCTGACTCCCTTTTTACGCGCATACAGTCGAATAAGCGCTGTGGGGTTCTGTGGTGGTATTTGAAATTCCACTCCCTTGAGACGTTTTGCTTTTGCTGAGACAGTGGGGCCTCCTGCAGCACTTCCTTTCAGCTCTATCCACGTGACAGCATCTGCATGAGACTGAATGAAGAATCCGTTACCGGCTTCGTCTCGAGCTAAGAAATCAAACCCAGAAAACGATGCGTCATCGGGAATAAGAAATCGTGACTTAGCATCGTCTAATACTGCGGTGACCCTAGCTTCGATATCGGCGTGAGTAACACCTTGTTTCGAAATAATAGCTCCTGATTCTGTCGTTTCTGTGAGCATACTATCATCCTCCCAGCTGAGACGCATGTCATGAAAATGTTGACGTGGCGCCATTACCGTATCCGTAAAAGCATCACGTCCATCAACCACCAGCTCATTGTCTGGGGGTACTGGGTCACGACCGACATGTATGCGAGATAGCTCTGACATAACTACGCTTTATTATAGCACTTATGCTTTAAAAAGTCAATCTACTCTGTTCGTAGGGCTTCAATTGGGTCAAGCTTGGCAGCTTTGCGCGCTGGGAACCAACCGGCAAGCATGGCGATGGCTACCAGACTCGCGACCAAGATAATGACTGGGATAATCTGGAACACGAGCAGATGATTGCCCTCTCCCAGACTAAGCGACTCTGTTATCCATGGGTTGAGCAATGTACCCACGGCCCATGCTCCCGCCGCGCCAATCACGCCACCCAGCAAACCAATCCAGGCGGCTTCAAACTGAAACAAACGGCTGACATGACGTCCGCGCATACCAAGCGCTTTCATCAGTCCGATTTCGCGCGTTCGTTCAAGCACCGAGATGTATTGTGTATTAATGATGCCGAACACACTGGCAATCAAGGCTATCACGCCAAAACCAGCCACAATTCCCTGCAGTGTATTCACTATCGTAAACAACAAACTCTGCAGGTCTTCGGCGGTTTTTGCACCGATATAGCCGTCGTTGCCCGCGTCCTGATACGCCTTCTTAAACGATTGTTTGACATCTTCTGGCTTATAGCCATCTTTTACTCGTACAGTCGCGCTCACATATTGCTGATACTGATCTGTCCCTTTCGTAAGGTAGTCCGAAAGTTCTTTCGCCTTCTTTTCAGAGATGAACAGCCCGCTACTCGTTGACAACGCTGTACTTGATTTACCGCTTACGGCGCTCACTGTTAGCATCACGTCCTTGCTTTGCGCAGCCAAACGCTTACGCAGTGCTTTTACACCATCTTTCTTAATAATCTGCTCGATTTGTTTTTGCGACAATTGCTCGGCCGTTTTCACCAGTCGAAGCGTCACAATTTTGCCAATCAAATCAGCTGGCTTTATCTTTAGTTGCTCTGCGTACACCTCAGGAACGACCACGCTGTCGGTCTCTATTTGCTGGCCTAGCGGTGGCAGATTACCCGCCGCTACCTCCGAGCGAACGCTTGGGTCGTAGGCCGTAATATCAGTTGTATACTTTGTTTTCTTGCCTTCAAATGTCACGTATTCTGCATTTACGATATAGGTGGGGGTGGCCGAAGCGACACCGTCTACGCCACGAACGATTTCTAAGTCTTCGTTCGAAAGTGTTTTAAAAGATATGCCACCATATTGCGTAGCAGTCGCGGAATATTCTTTCAAGCCGCCTCCCGGGCCAGCGCCAAATACGCTGTCGTCTTTCACAATAAAAATACTTTGTGGATCAACGTTGCTTGAAATAAGTTTATCCGCATACTGTCGTGCGCCTTCGCCCGCCGCCAGGCTGAGTGTAAGAGTGAATGCACCAACGGCAATAGCAAGGCTCGTAAGAATTGTACGCCCCTTTGCGCTGCGAAGGCTCCGACCAGCTCGAGTAAATATATCGCGTAATTTCATACTTTTTTCGCCACTTTCTTTTTAGCTGGTGGTTTTTTGGCAGGTGCTATCACTTGTTTGCTAGACTGGTGCACAATTTTACCGTCTTTTATAAACACTTGGTGGTCGCACTTGGCTGCCAAGTCGGTATCGTGCGTTACGATAACCAACGTTGAGCCTAGCTTTTTCGTAAATGAAAACAATAAGTTTTCAACCATTTCTCCGGTGACACTGTCAAGGTTGCCGGTTGGCTCATCGGCAAATAAAATACGTGGTTTATTCGCTATTGCCCTGGCAATTGCCAAGCGTTGCTTTTGCCCACCAGACAGATTCTTGGCTTTTTCGTTTGCCTTGTCCGTAAGCTCCACCGCCTGCAGTGCAGCCTGCACTCGTTTCTTTCTACTGAAACGCTTTACCTTCATGATCTCGAGAGGTAAGCTGATATTCTGCGCGCACGTTTCGTTTGCCTGCACGAAGAATGCCTGAAATATAAAGCCAATTTTTTCTGCGCGGAAACTATCAAGTGCTTTGTTTTTTAACTTCGATATGTCCTGACCATCGATAGTGACCGTACCACTGCTTGCACGATCCAGGCCACTCATAACGTGCATCAGCGTACTCTTACCGCTGCCAGACTTGCCGACAATTGCGACACTACTGCCATCTTCTATGGTTAAGCTAATATCGTCGAGCGCTGTAAAAGCTCGGTCTTTTTTTCCATAGACCTTTGAGACGTTTTCGAGTTGTATCATGCAGTTTTCTTCTTGGCCTTAACAACAGGTTTCTTAGATGCCTGATACGCATCGCCATGATATAGTTTCGGCACCTGCATCAGCACCATTCCCACACCAGCGAATAACATTACAAGGAAGCTTGCTACGTTTACTCCTGGGATGAGGAGTAAAATCACGAGCACAAATGCACCCGCCAACGAACGAACTAAGATGTTTTGGCTATTAGAGCCGTACACGCGTGAGCCAATAAAGTAAGCCACGAATACTGGTGATAACGCCATGAGCAGTAGCCACATGAGTACTAAGGCGTAGCCAGCAATCGCACCAATACCAGTTACGAAGAACAGTAGCGTGGCGACTGGTGTCATGAACACGGCTACAAAACCAAGCGTCAGCGCGGCGGCAAACTTACCCCACGTTGGACTGGCCGTCGCATGAACCTGACGAGGCATCACTACTGCGCCAAGCAGAGCCACGACAGCAATCGCTATCGCCATGCCAACACCCCAAAACGTAGATACTTGGCCGACACTTGCCTGGCCGCCGTCCTCAACCATCGTAAACTTAGTTTCACCAGCCACAACGTTGGTCGGAACTGATGCTTCTTTTTGTGCACTGTAGCTGAAATCGCCGCCAACTTTTGCCTCATTACCGAAGGCAACGCTACCAAAACCACTTTCCACGTTGCGGCCTACCGTACCATTGACGACAAGCGCGCTGGTACCAGCAGTCATGTCACGTCCAATCTCGCCATCGATTTTTAGCGTACTTGCGCCTCCAGTTAAGTCGCGGCCAAGCTTGAGCGACGAACTTGCGGTGACATTAGAGCCTGCAACAGTCGCGTTCCCAGTTACTTCTCCTCCAAGTGTCACGGTTGCACCAGCAACGCGTACGTCACCCTTTACAACGCCATCAATACTCACATCGTTACCTGCGCACAATACATCTCCTGAAACCGTACCCCGTACGGCCACGGAATTACCTGCACAATATAGGTCGCCGTTTACAGTACCGTCTACCGTGACAGTGTTGCCTGCAAGATACGCAGCGCCGTTCACGACTTGATTTTTCTCTACCGTGGCATTGCCCTTGTCATTTGCAAGATACAATGCGCCTGCAGATACATTTGCTACAAAAACGACTCCCACCACCAAACATGCAGTAAGAAACGCTGTCGCACCATATTTTATTTTCATATGTCCCCCTTTGTTACTCTCCATTGTATGTCACTTGCGGTCTGTTTTCAATTGGCTATCGGCCAGACTTACCAGCCGCCACCACCACCACCGCCACCGCCACCGCCTGACGAACCGCCTCCTGTACCGCCAGAACTAGAGCTGCTTGATGACGCATAACTGGTGGCGCTGCTAAAGTTCGTTACCGCGCTACTAAAGGCGGCAGCATGAAACACGCCCGAGCGAGCATTGTACCAGTCTGGCTGTGTATTGGCTTGTTCGTAATACGCGCCGATTTCTCTATTCCACGCTTTTTCTTGGCCAAACAATATCGCATAAGGTAGCGTCTTTTCGTATAGTACGAGTCGTTTCTTTACGTCTTTGCCCACCCCTGCACCAACTTTTTCGACGCCTTGCGGGCTTTGCAGTGCCTCTAGCCTCTGTGCTTCAGCTAGACCTACATAGTCTTTCAATCCCAGCAGGTAGCGTTTTAGTTCGAGCCCTTTATCGGTTAATGGCCAAGTCATAAACGACAGCGCAAACGCTAGTATGGGCAGTACCAGTAGTGCTGGCGAGATAGTCAAAAGACTAATGGCTAGACTTATCGCTGCGACCCTTTTCAACCGAGCACTAAGTACTTGATCTTTCGAGCGTAGTCCGTACTCATCTCGAATCAGTTTCGTCAGATCCGAGTCGTTATTCAACGTACGCTTGTAGTAACTTGTGCTGTTTTTCAAAGTCTTTAAGTTTAGCCGTTGACCGATACTAGGCAACGATCCAAACGTGTCACTTAACAGCTCTTTCTCTTCCCAGGTTAGGTCTTTCGGCGATCGAATAATTTCAATTTCATATTCCGCAGGCGAGAAAAATGACTTCTCTTTCACTTCATGAATCTTCACATAGTGCCGGACGGCAAGATCAATCAACTGAGCTGCCATGACGGATTGTGCAGCACTTCCCAACAGTTTCGCTGCTGTCGTCACGGAAATATCTTTTGGTGGCGTGTACTCGGGTGGCACGGCACTTAGCTCCTTTGTGCGATTATATCTACGATAGAACCATATCAGTATCCATCCAGTAATAAGGGTGCTGGCAACGACCGCGAAGCCCTGCACAATTACCCATATCGTGAACAGCCGTTCAAATAGACTCGGCTCGTACTCTGTAAAAGTGCGTGGCTGAAAACCGATGGCAATCGTCATGTTCTCAAATGGCTGTAAAGCTCGAGGCGTACTCGCAGCGAATATACCGTCACCGCTCGCTTTAATCTGACACGGCGCGTCGCTGCCTGATGTGCCATACACGCAGTTTTGCTGACCCGTCAGCTTGTCTTGTAAGATGTGACTCACCTGGACTCTCGCGGCAACGCTCTCGAATGGCTGTGGCCATAGTAAACCATTGGTGTCCCAATAAAATTCATCGTCGTTTGTATCTGAAAAATACTTTGTAACATCACGTTGAGTGTACGTAATCGTATACTGTTGCTCTCCGTGCACGTAGGTGTCCTTGTCACCTATGCGAAGAACCAGAGTACCATTCGTTGTATACGTCGTGTAGTTCAGCGGCACATTTGCTTCATCAGTGACTGATTCAATCTTCAGACTCGTTGAATGACCATCGTACTCCTTTGGTATCGCTCGTTCAATGCCATGGTTTTGGTCGTAATCAGGAAAGACAGCCACGAGCTGTTCCACTGTTTTTAATGTCGAACGTCCCTCTGAGTCTATATCTAAATAATAATCCGCCTCAAAACTCTTGAAACGGAAATCATTCGTCGATGCAAAGGTTGGCGTCGTTACAGCCGACGCCAGTAGCAGCACCCCGATACCCCACAGTAGACGCTTCATCTACTGACATTGTATCAGCTCATAGATATATCATCTATCGAAATTGCCAGTTGCGATTGCCGTAGCCTTCGTCGCTATTCTGGTGCATCATCTCTCGAGGCCAGTAGCTACCCTGTCCACTTTCTTCGTACTGGTGAACCCTCGCTGTTAACCAGCCGAGCCATAAGAACATTACTACCACCACTCCAGCAAGGACAATTGTTGTTACTTTCAAGTTTTGCAGTTGTCCTGCTGCGTCGTCTTTCGCGGGCGTCTCCTGCTTTGCAGTGTGTGCCGTGGATTTCTTCTCCACCTCATCCTTCTCTACAGATGCTTTTTTCGCTTCTTTCTCGTCTTTTTTTGCCATAACGTTCACCTTCCGTGTCTATAATAGCGACCAAAGCTGAGAAATCACTGAAAACTAATCAAACGTTACGTCAGGATATAATGAGCGCGTTGTTTCATCGATTTCGTGTTTTAGCTGAGGAAATGGCACGCCCTCGCGTGCAGTCACGCCTTCAAAAATCCAAAACACCCGTTCGCTGTGACCCCACCCACAAGCTGGAGGCATGCCGTATTCCAACATTTCTACATAATCAATATCGAGCATCATCGCTTCATCATCGCCAGCATCACGCATCGCTTGCTGTTCGGTAAAGCGATTCAACTGGTCAATCGGGTCGTTTAATTCACTAAAACCATTGCCTAGTTCGCTTCCGGCAATTACTGGTTGGAACCGCTCTACCACCCTATCATCTTCGGGGTTGGTTTTCGCTAGCGGACTGATAAACTTTGGCGTATTTACTAGCCACACTGGCCCAGCTACGTCTTTGCGAATATGCTTCCACAGCTTGTCGACACCACGCGGAATCGAATCGGTCTTTTCTACTTCCAGACCGTTCTCTTTTAGCTTGTCGGCAACTTCTTCAATCGTCGTGTCATATACGTCAATGCCGTAGCGATCTTTTATCACTGTGGCATAATCCCACACTTCCCACTCACCGCTCATATCTACATCAAAATTACCGAGCTTGAACTGCAATGTGCCGAAGGTTTTTTCCAGTGTCACCTTGTACATTTCTTCCATGAACTTCATACCATCTTGCCAGTTGGCATATGCCCAGTACCACTCCATGGCAATGTGTTCAGGAAGATGTTCGTCGCTGTAATTTTCGTTTCTAAAACGAGGGCCAAGATCGTACACCTTTTCAAACCCAGCACCTATCAAACGCTTCAAGGGCAGCTCGTGGCTTATTCGCAGATAAAACTGCTGGTTATCCAGCGCATCCATGTGTGTCACGAATGGGTTGGCATCAGCGCCACCGGTAGTGTGCTCAAGCACGGGAATATTAATCTCTACAAAGCCATGGTCGTTTAAAAAGTCACGCGTTGCTTGCCAAAAAACACTACGCCGACGAAAGCGTTCCCGCACATCTGTGTTCACATTCATATCAACATAGCGGCGACGGAAGCGTTCTTCTTTGTTCGTCAGCTCTGTTGGCATCGGTCGCAGTGATTTCGTGAGCAACCGCAGTGTTTTTACTCCCACTGATTTCTCGCCCGTTTTCGTCGTAATCACTTCGCCAGTTGCTTCTATAAAATCACCGGTATCGAGCAGCCCCACCTGATCCATACCAAGCACTCCATTCGAGGCATCAAGTGCGTCGACATCAGGGCCATGCAGAAACAATTGGATTTGGCCAGATTCGTCGCGGACGACGATAAACGCCAGCTTGCCGAATTTTCTCAGCGCGGCAATCCTACCAGCAATCGTCACCGTCTGCCCACTCAGTTCGGCAAATTTTTCCAACACATCACCAGTCATATGTGTGCGGTTTGCTTTTGCAGGGTACGGATCAATACCCAAACTTTTCAAACTCTCGAGCTTTTTCAGTCGCTCGTCTCTGTAATCTTGTAGTGTTGCCATTGACTATAGTATACCGTACTCGGGTGGTCTTTCCTACACAACTAAAGCCACAGGCACGCGATATGTGCGCTCATTTTCCAAGAAGCATTAGTACCTACTAGCTAATTGCAACGACTTTGTAGTTGATGTCGCCTTTTGGCGTGGTGACAGTGGCAGTTTCGCCTACTTTTTTGCCCATCAGTGCAAGGCCGATTGGTGATTCGTTAGAAATACGACCAGATACTGGGTCGGCTTCAACTGGGCCAACCACGTAATATTCAAGTTTCTTGTTACCGTTTTTTAGTTCAACTTTACTACCGAGTCCGACTGCAGTCTTTTTGTGACCTTTGATTAGTTCTGCATTTAGCAAAATATCTTCGATTTCAGCAATGCGACTTTCTACCAAGCCCTGCTCTTCGCGGGCGGCGTCATATTCAGCGTTTTCAGAAAGGTCGCCATAGCCACGAGCATCAGCAATTTTATCAGCAATCGCTCCGCGGCGACCCTTCAGTTTTTCTAGCTCAGCCTCTAAGTCGGCTTTACCTTCAGATGTAATTTGATACATTTTTTTCATAATTTCGTCTCCTTTCTATTTCGGTGAGAGACAGTCTTTTTAATAGGTGCCTTAGCAGCACCAACTATTTCAAATTCGAGTGCAAACACTCTTTCAGCCCTGTTTAAAGACGTGTTTACAATTGTTTTAGTCTAGCAACTAGCGCCTGGTGTGTCAACGTTTCTTGCGCGCTATCTACACGTTGAACGAGCTCAAATTCACCGCTTTCAACCAGGCGGTCACTCACCGTCACACGATATGGGATTCCCAGCAGTTCAGCGTCGGCAAATTTTGCACCCGGGCGCTCATCGCGGTCATCATATAGCACTTCGATTCCCATTCCGGTCAGCTCTTCGTACAGCTTGTCTGCTTCCGCTGAACCCTTTTCGCCGATTGATACCAAATAGACCATGTAAGGTGCTATATTTACCGGCCAGACAAGACCCTTATCGTCACTCATTTTCTCAGCAATTACGCCCATCATCCTCGTGATACCAACTCCGTAACTACCAATCCATAGTGACTGCTTTTTACCATCTTTATCGGTATAGTACAGTCCTAGTTCATCGGTCTTCTGGGTGCCGAAGTTAAAGATGTTACCACTTTCCGCCGTTTTAACTTTTTCAAACTCATCTTTTACAATGCCTAATTCTTTTACGGCATCGTCTATCACTTCTTCATTCACTGCAATATTCTTGCCACGGTGCAAATAAATCATATCTTCGCCTGCATCACAAATAGTTTGGAACTCATGACTGAACTTTGTAAATGCACCACCACTCGCAAACGTGACATATGTTTCATCGCCCACACCCAAGCGATCATATACCCGCTTGTAGGCCTTGATTGCTCTTTCATAGTATGCATCAAGATCTTCTTTCGTCGTGTGAAATGAGTACATATCTTTCATGATAAATTCGCGACCACGCATAATGCCACTTTTTGCCCTAAGCTCATTGCGCATCTTGTTCTGGAACTGGTACACGCTTATCGGCAAATCTTTGTAACTAGAAACATATTGCTTCATCATCTCGACAATTGGCTCTTCGTGACTCCAGGCCAAAGCAATTTCGGTATTATCTTGCAGATGTGTCTTGAACCAAATATCAACCACTGAATTATCCCACCGTCCGGTCTTTTCCCAGATTTCTTTTCGTTGCAGAGTTGTCATAATCAACTCATTTGAATCAATAGCATTCATCTCTTCGCGCACAATCTGTTTTATTTTTTCTAGCACGCGAATTCCTAGTGGTAAGTAGGCGTAGGCTCCGGCCATTTCTTTGTATACAAACCCAGCCCGAATCAACAGCTGTGCATTCTTCGCCACTTCATCCGCAGGTGCGTTTTTCAGCGTTTTGGTAAATAGTTTCGAAACTCTCATCTGTTACAGCATACCAAGAAATTGCGGTGCGATAAAGAGGAAATAATACGCAATACCGTTCTTCAGTGAATGCAGCAGCACACTTGCCCATACCGAACCTGTGTGCACTCGCAAAACGCCCAACACGATACCTAGGGCAAATGTATCGATGGCAACCGCCCATTGCAGTTCTTTGGCCGGTAGATGCATAGCACCAAACACCAGCGCGCTAATACCAATCGCGACGTAAGGATGCATCTTTTTTTGTAGCTTACCCAGCAAGTAGCCTCGAAACAACAGTTCTTCTGCAAGCGGCGCCAGTACCACCAGTGTTACAAACGCGACAATATACTCTATTCTCAAAACAGGCTGAGCGAATGGTATTTCTTGCTGCTGCTCGGTATTAATAGCCCAAATCAAATCTACAACCGTCACGAGCAGCATAGTCAGTAAAATATATGGCACTATGGCCAGCAAGAACGCACCAATATCACGCCAGGCAGGCCAGCGAGTGACGCCAAGCTCTTCCCGGCTTGTACGCAAGCCTACAATACGTGGTAGATATACAGCGCCGACTAACGCTAGCGAGTACGCAAGTGCGGCAAACAGTGTTGTCGACACTGATTCATTCAATGAGCCTAATGATGGCACGACATACGCAAATGCATACAGCACTATCGCGGCTGCGTACTGAGCGGAGATAAAGGCGAATGATGTCCATAGCGCCAAACCCACCGTATAAGCGGCTAATCTAGTTAATGATTTTGCCGACATCAAGCAGTGTCACCAGTAGTATTAACCCCATAAGTACCATAAAGCCAATGCCTTGAATTTGCTCTTCTTTTTCTTTGGTCAGCACTTTTTTGCGTAGTTTGAACACAGTCATCGTAAACCACCTGCCTCCGTCAAGCGCAGGTATAGGCAGGCTGTTCATGACTGCCAAGCTTAGTGAAATAATACCGGTAAGCAACAAGAGTGGTTTAATGCCCGCCTGCTCCATTTGAGGGAATATCACCCCTAAAATACCTATCGGTCCCGATACGCTATTCGCTGCACTGTCTAATTTTTGTTGGCCTTCAGCCTGAGTCTCTTTGTCGCTACTAAACTTGCTCGCTAAACCTGTAGTAGTGTCTGCTAGAAGCTTGCCAAGCCCCGCAAATGTTTCGGCGGTCAGCTGCACAGTAGTTCCTACACCAACAATTGGTGCCGACCACGTTGCACGAATCTCGGTTCGCTCTGCTGAGCCTATGCCCAGGTAGCCTTTTCCATCATCATTGCTCATACGTAAGGTCGCGTCGGTCGTTCGCTCTTCATCATCGCGCGAGTATGTAATACTAATCGTTTCGCCTGCCCGTGATTTTGTTTCAGCAGCTAACTGTTTGGCTGTTGTCACCTCGCGTCCGTTGATCAACAGTATTTCGTCACCAATCTGTAATCCTGCTTCGCTTGCAGGAGTACCCGAACCAACACTCGCCACCTGAAGACCAGCTACCCGAAGTTGCGTATCCGCAGGTACACTAAACTGGTTTGGTAAAATTTTTGGCAATCCTACGAGTGCTAAAATCGTAAATATCACGATAGCTGCTAGCCAGTTCATAGCTACGCCAGCCAACAAAATCTTAGTTTTCTGCCAGTACGTAGCCGCTCCATAGTCGCCTTTTTTGTCTGCACTGTCGTACTCGCCTTTCAACTTTACAAAACCACCGAGTGGCAACCAGTTAAGGCTGTATTCGACATTTTTACCAAGAAAACTCGTTTTTCTTTTCCACGCCTTTGCACGTGGCGGGAAGCCAATACCAAATTCTTCTACCTCTACGCCGTTTCGACGCGCCACAATAGCATGGCCAAGTTCATGCACCACCACCAGTGCAACCAAAATAATCAGGCCTAATAAAATTCCAAATATCAGCATCTACCCTCCAAATCGTCTGTGTCTATTTGCGTATTCTTCTAGTATAGCAGTTACGTCGTCTTTGTTCATATCTGGCCAGTGCTTATCTACAAACATCAGCTCGCTATACGCGGCACGCCACAGCATAAAGTTACTCAAACGCTGTTCACCACTGGTACGAACAATCAGATCGCACGGGGGCACCTCTGGTGCATAGATATTCTGGCCGATAAGTTCTGGTGTTACCTCGTCCGCGTCAACGCCAGACTGAACAATTTTTTTCACTGCATCGGCAATTTCAAGCTTCCCACCATAGTTCAAACACAGTAGCAGTTCGCCGCCCGTGTACTTCGCCGTTCGCTCTTCGGCAGACTTAATCGATGCCACAATATCATCAGCCAGTCCCTCTTGCGTACCAATGACCCTAAGGCGAATGTTGTTTTCTTCAAATACTTTAATGTCTTTCCGTAGAATATTCCGAAGCAATTTCATAATACGGTTCACTTCGTCTTCCGAGCGATCCCAGTTCTCTGTGCTAAAAACATATGCACTGGCATAAGTAACACCTCTTTTTAAGGTTTCCAGGAGTACATCTTGCATAGCATTGTAGCCAGCCAAATGACCCTCATACGAAGGTAGGCCATGCTCTCTTGCCCAACGTCGGTTGCCGTCGAGGATAAAGCCTATGTGTTTAGGTAGTTCGTGTGTCACTCTTCCTATTGTACTCTTATATAGTCAGGATTTCTTGTTCTTTTGCTTTGAAAGCTTCGTCTATTTTTGCTTGATAGTCGTGCATCAGTTTGTCGAATTCTTTTTCTACTGCTCGTTCGTCGTCTTCTGATAGCTCTTTGGCGTCTTTTTTACGCTTGGCCTCCTTTAGCGCATCTTGGCGGACGTTACGCATTGCGATACGACATTCTTCTACCTTGTCGCCAAGCTGCTTTACCATCTCTCGGCGACGGTCTTCGGTCAGTGCAGGTATCGGCACGCGCACTACTCGGCCATCATCGCTGGGGTTGAAACCTAATGATTGATCTTCACGAATCGCGGCAGAGATCGCCTGGATATTACTCGGGTCAAATGGACTCACGAGTAGCATTTGCGGCTCTGGCGCAGTTACGTTGGCTACTTGGTTCAATGGCATTTTTGTGCCGTAGGCATCCACGTGCACGCTCCCCAGCATGTCTGGGTGAGCACGGCCGGTGCGTACTTTTTTCAGCTCATCGTAATAATGCTCTAGGGCGGCATCCATTTTTACTTCGTATGGTTTGGTGTCAAACATATTTCTCCTCTTTCCTACAGTATATCAATTAATCTATTTCACTGTAAATTCATCGACTGAAGCTACAGGAGGCATCTTGTTGCTCCGCTTTTTATACATAAGCGTGATAAATGGCAGCCCAATCAACATAAAGACGGCCCCGACATACCGATACGCTATCTCTACCCCATAAGTATCAATTGACCATGCAAACACAATCGCTATCGGAATAATGAATATATTTCCGATAAAGTTTACGGCTGACGTAGAAGCGGTGCGAATAACGCTAGGAAGGCTGTGCTGCAAAGAGGTTTGAGTAAGATTCTGGAGAATAGCCAGAAATATGTATACTAGCGCGAATGGTACGATCGCCCATACACCCTGCCAAAATGTAGCAATAAGCATAAAAACACCAGATACGCTCAAAAACATTCCGTAGCGTTTTACTCTGCTAGCTATCAAGTAGCCTATACCCAGCAGGAGTCCTGTTGCTCCATTTGCTATTGCGGTCAACGTCAGGCTTGAGTCAAAAGCATACAGAAAGAAATACTGAGAATATTCATACAGGAGGTTTTGCAGTATTAGAACAGCGACCATCAGCAAGGCTATGACGGTCGTGGTCTTGTTACTGAAAACACTACTGAACGCAGACTTTGTATGACCAAGAAAATTCGTCTGTGTAAGTTCCTGGTGCTTTTTTGGCTCTGACAGACGAAACGCAAGCAGTATTGCTATCGCCAATGGGATGGCCGACAGAAAGAAAGTTGAACGCAGCCCGAAAGCTTCGCCAATGAATCCACCACTTGCAGAGCTAATAAATATTCCGACCATAAATGCGCTTCGCTGTACTGCGTCTACTCTCTGGTATTGATCCGATCTACCCTCTTCGAACAAGCTGTCATAGGTAATCGATTCATATGTGCCCGACATGGATACTGTGAACAGCCCCCAGATAACTGTTGCTAATAGGTAAACCTCGAAGCTAGTGGCAAGACCCAAGATTATGTCTGCCAGAAGAAATAGGCTCGCTGCCACTACAATCATGTACTTTCTACTCCACTTATCCGCAAGGACACCGCTAGGTACGTCAAAAATCAAGGACACTACAATATAGGTAATCGCAATCGCAGCAACTCCTTGTGCCCCAACATCAAATGCCTCTCTCAAGAAAGTTTTTTCAATACCATACCAAAGCACAAAGCCAATCAAAAAATTTATGGCAATCAGCTTGCCGATATTGCCGTGTAAAAATGTTCGGATATGCTTCACGTCTTGATTCTTTCTTCATATTCATTCTAGCATCACCTATACTAGTACTATGTCTATTTCCGAGGTGAAGGTTGCAAATATACGCTCGTACAAACTGTTCGAGGCGCAGCTGGACCCGCATGTCACGCTGATATTGGGGCCGAATGGCTCTGGTAAAACCACGCTACTCGAGGCATTACACGTTGCGCTGCGTGGCAGTAGCTTCAGGGGCCGTGACCGCGATATGATAGCTCACGACGGCAAAACAGCGGATATAAAGGTGACCGACAGCTCGGGTCCGACACGAAAGATCCACCTTTCGCTCGGCCCAGACGAAAAAATCACGAAAAAGTTCACTGTCGAAGATAAAACCTCGGCTCGTCTGCTGGCAAAGCACCGCCTACCAGTAGTGCTGTTCGAGCCAGATGAACTGCGTATGCTTTCCTCGAGCCCGCAGCGACGCAGGCAGTTTTTCGACGATATCTTAGCGCGGCTATACCCGTCCTACGCCACCGCACTGTCACGATTTCAGCGCGCATTATTGCAGCGTAACGAACTATTGAAACAGCACGAGACCATGAGCAAATCTGCATGGGAAAGCCATTTGTTTGCCTGGGACGTAAAGTTCGCCGAGCTTGCTACCACACTCGTACATGCACGGGCAGAGTTCAGCGATATATCAAACAAACACCTCAGCCGACTGTACTCTGGCATGGCAAATGCCGAGCACGTGGTACAGGTACACTACGAGCCAGTGAAAAAAGAGTCAAGCTACCAGCAGGTACTGATGGGCCGCTTGCAACAATCCCGTGCACTCGACATACTACGCGGTTTTACATCTGAAGGCCCTCACCGCGATGATTTCACAGTACTACTAGACGGCCATCCGGCATCTGAAACCGCTTCGCGCGGCGAGATGCGTACCATTATGCTAGCGTATAAACTACTCGAAGTTGAACTGCAGAAAGAAATCACCGGTCAGCTACCGCTCATCCTGATGGACGATGTGTTTTCCGAACTCGACATCACCCGCGAAAAGTCCCTCATGCATAGTTTGCAGGGCTATCAGACGGTCATCACCGCGACTGACCTTCGAAACTCGCTAAAGATTAACGCGCAAATACTAACCCTAGAATAGCCACATCAGCAAGCCCGCCGCGGCTGCTACTGATAGCCCAAGGGCCAGCCACATGCCCCAGCTGCGTCGAGGCTTTTCATCCTGATTTCGCGACAGTATGTCACCTAGCAGACCCTTGCGGTGATCTGTGCTGCTAGCATCAGGAGTCTGTGTTGCCTGTGCGTTCGTTGGCTGTGACTGCATAGGAGCAGACAGTGGCTCGCGAGCAATTTTTTCTCTCAAATCAGACATAGCCGGTGTACCTGACGAGTTATTCTGCTGCGACATAGTCGATTCAGACTGATGCAAAAACTCTGGCGATTCGCGCTTTTTCCGAGCAAAGGACTGTTTTTGCAACGAAAATTCCTGACGAAAATCACGTCCTTTTCGCTTGCTCTTTATCACATCTACCAGCCCCTTTTGGTCAATCTCACCTCTTTCAAACGCTTGGCGCAAATACATACCATGCCCCACCGATATATGCTCGGCTTCATGCAGTAGCTCGCGTAGCGATAGCTCCTCTGGTCGCTTTTTAGAAATCGAATCCGGTAGCGGCGCAACATGAGGATTCTCTGATTCATGATAGTTCAAACCTTCACCGCTAGGTCTATCGTGCACGCGCTGGTGAGTCTGGGCGCGATGATACATAGACTCCTCTGTATGGGATGGTTCGCTAACGTGACGCAGTGGCTCGTTTGCCTCAGGCTGCTTTGTCGACATGCTCTGCCCTACCCCACCTACATGGCGCTGTGTGGTCCTACGCGACGCTACAGATGCAGGTTGCTCTGTTTCAGCATCATGTTCCTCAGCCTCGTGTACTGTAGCCGCAGTAGCGCCTGCAGCTGCTAGTCCTATGCCTGGCCCAGGCCCGTAACTAACTTGCTGTTTACGTCGCTCTTTCTTTAACACTCGCATGACCGTCGGCACCATCCTGCGATAATCGTTGGCGGTTTCTAGTATCTGCTCTGGGTCAATTCGCCGTAGCTCTGGTCGTGTTTCGTTCTTTACGTCACCAGAATTACTGTCTGGAGCCGGCGGCTGTAGAATCTCGCCTTTGCCTAGAAGAAGCCAAGGCTCTATGGCATCGCGCTGAGTTGAAGCAATTGCCACCACTATATCTTTCACATCCGCCGCCAAATTCTCTTGCACTTCGTCATTTGTCTCGAGCCTTATCGTCTCCTGCGGTGAGACTAACGGTTCTAGTAGCACTGCAATCGCTGCATCTACTTCTGGGGCTGCTTCACTTTGCGGATCCTCCAGCTTGTCCGTCATGAGCCCCATGAAATCAATGGCGTACTCGATAGAAGTGATGTCCGCGTCGTCTAGCGACTCGTCTGTTTGCAGTCGTGTATCCAGACGTACGATTCGTTCTGCTAGCGCCAGCGATACTCGCTCTATCGGTGAATACGTTCGGGTTCTGTACGGGTCTTTTCTATCAGCATCGGCTACCTGGCTACGCGAGCGAGATACGACTCTACGGCGTTTGGCTCGTTTACGTTCTGCTTTTTCCTCTTTTGTCAGTTTCTCGGTAAGATCATCTTTCGGCGGTTGCTTTTTTTCTTCTTGTTTAGGCTCTTCTGGTTTTTGCTGTTCCTGACTCTCATCTTTTTTATCGTGCGACTCTTGCTTTTCAGAAAAGCCAAACCGCGACCAAAAGCCGCCTTCGTTCGTTGGTTCTTTCTCGTGATTGTTCGAATTCTGGTTCATGCCCACATACCTACTTGGGTGCATTATAACAAAATAGCCCGGTCTATACCGGGCTATTATGCGTTTTTTGCTGAACTATTCAGTCACGCCAAGTTCAATTCGCTTGAACTGACCAACCAGGATGTTCTCGCCCAATTTCGCAATTGCTTCTTTCACGTGTTGTTCGACTGTTTTGCTGTCGTCTAGAATATAGGCTTGGTTCATCAGAACTTTTTCAACAAAGTGCTTCTTTACCTGACCTTCCACGATTTTCTCGCGCATTTCAACAGGCTTTTTGGCCAGTTCGTCACTCGCCATCAACTCTGCTTTTACACGACCCATCTCTTCTTCTGGGATATCAGTTTCACTGACATACAGTGGGCTCATAGCTGCAACTTGCATAGAAAGTTCGTGTGCTAGCTGTTTGAAATCGTCCAGACGCGCGACGAAGTCAGTTTCACAGTTGAGTTCTAGCACAACACCAATACGTCCGCCGTGTACGTAGCTGTCAATCACACCTTCACGGGCTTCACGATCACCTTTTTTCTCGGCGCGAGTCAGGCCCTTTTTACGCATTTCTTCCAGTGCTTTGTCAAAGTCGCCATTCGCTTCAGTCAATGCTTTTTTCGCGTCGGTCAAACCTACACCGGTGAGTTCTTTTAGTTTCTTAATGTCTTCTACAGTAATTGCCATTTTTGCCTCCTTATTGGGATATAAGACAAACCTTGCGGTTTTTCTCATCGCTCCGGGCACTGGCAAAGCCAGCTGCTCGGGCTGCTCTTTTCCCTTACGTTATTTAGATTGTTCTTTGTTAAGACCAGATTTCACTGCACTTACAAAGTAGTCCAGCAATAGCTGTGTACCTTTGATTGCGTCATCGTTACCAGGCACTACGTAGTCGATTACGCTTGGGTCTGCGTTTGTATCTACCACGCCTACCACTGGAATACCTAGGTTTTTTGCTTCGCGAACAGCGTTCACATCGCTGAGTGTATCTACCACTACAACCGCACCTGGCATACCGCTGAGGTCTTTGATACCGCTGTATTTTTCGTTTAGGCTATCGATTTCTTCCTGGAAGCGCTGCACTTCTAGTTTGTTGTAGCGCTTTTCTAGGTCGCCACTCGCCATTCGCTTTTCAAGGTCTTTCAGCTTCTTGATCTGGCTAGTGATAGTCGAAACGTTGGTCAGCATACCACCAATCCAGCGTTCGGTGACGTATGGCTGGCCAGCAGACTCTGCAGCAGCTTTTACAATGTCTTTGTGCTGCTTTTTGGTACCAACAAACAGTACTTTTTTACCACTCGCCGCAGTTTTTGTGAGGAATGGCAGTGCCGCTTCTAGACCTTCGACTGTCTTTTCTAGGTTAATAATATGCGAATCTTGTCGCTTGCTGTGAATGTATGGCGCCATTTTTGGGTGCCAACGACTGGTTTTGTGTCCGAAATGAACACCGGCTTCTAATAGAGCCTTCATGTCTACTGAAGTAGCCATTGTATCCTTCTCCCTTCCCGCTCGGCCTGTATAGGATATGTCCGAACGGTGCTTCGTTAAAATTGTTACTCTGTTATTATAGCGTAAACTCCACTGTTTTTCAAGGGCTAGCATTGACATAACAATCTACAAGCGTTTAAATAGCATCGTTCATGTCCGGTACTCAAATCCGAAAGGAGAAAAAGCCGTGAGCAGACGAGCGCTTATCGTCTGGTGCACTGTCGCGGTTGTTGCGATGTGCATCCTCACCGCTACCGTCTGGGTCGCTGGGCTCAAGGACGGCGGTACGACCCTCATCAGCATCGCTCGAGTGTCAGCCGTCTTCCTGGGCACTGCGATCCTTGCCCTAGGACCTGTCGTTCACATGACGTCAAAGCGTCCGAGGGCCTGAACACGCAGCCCGCCTCTACGAGAGCCCGCCGGGAAAGACCGTGATTGGTCTTCCCTCGCCCACGGCTTCTCCTGGCGGGCTCTCACATACCTACACACTCTAACCTTTGACATTTCCACCCCTTTACGCTACAATTATTCAGATATGAAAAGCAGTATACACCCAACCAACTATCGCCCCGTCGTATTTAGCGACGATCAGGCTGGTTTTGCGTTTTTGACGCAAAGCACTGCGCAAACAGATGACACTATCAAGTGGGAAGACGGCAACGAATACCCACTGGTAAAGATTCACATCTCGAGCGCCTCTCACCCGTTCTTTACCGGTGAGGAAAAGATCATCGACACCGAAGGTCGTGTCGATCGCTTCAAGGCGAAATTTGCCGCAGCAGAAGCTCGTAAAGAGCAACTGGCAAACAAAGCCAAGAAAAAGTCAGCACAAGCTGCGAAAAAAGCTAGTACTGAAAAATAGCTATGCTTTAAAAAGAGACCGCTATGATGGCGGTCTCTTTTTGTTAGCAATTTAGGTATAATACTGATATGAATAGCCCTTCGTCGAAATCAAAATGGATAATAGCTGGAATTATTTCTCTACTCGTTCCAGTTTTTCTTCTAGCCCTAAATTTCGAAACAGTTATGTGGTCTGTGCTTGGTGGAGGCACCCCTCTTAGCACACTCATTGTGATATCTAGCATACCTGTTGGTGGAGTCATTTCGGTTGTCTGTTTTTACATGGCTATGTTTGGAGAACATTAATAAGTATGGCAACCATAAATCTCAATATCGATGACCTGAAAGCTGAGCAAACCGAGCTAACGGCCTTTTTGTCGCGCCCTGATGCCTTTTCTGATGCAGAATTTGGGAAAAAGAGTAAAAGATTAAATGAGTTGACAATCATAATTGAAGCTGTTGAACGACGCGATCAACTCGAACAAGAGCTAATTGACGCCAAAGGGTTCAGCGAAGGCAACGGCGAACTTGCCGAACTTGCCAAGGAAGAAGTAAAAGATATTGAAACTAGGCTAGAGTCTATCGAGAATCAACTGTTCGTCATGCTAACGCCAAAAGACCCGAACGACGAAAAAAACGTGATTATCGAAATCCGTGCAGGTGCTGGTGGTGACGAAGCCAGCCTATTCGCCGCAGAACTTTACCGCATGTACCTACGTTGGTGCGAAGCTCACGGTTTTAAAACGGACCTAATGAGCGAAAGCGCCAACGACACTGGCGGGTACAAAGAAGTCGTGTTTGAAGTAAACGGCGAGATGCCCTATTCATTCCTAAAATTCGAAAGCGGCGTACACCGCGTGCAGCGTATCCCTGCGACCGAAAGCCAAGGTCGTATTCATACCAGCACAGTGACCGTAGCAGTGCTGCCAGAGGCAGAAGAAGCCGACATACAGATCAACGCGAATGACCTAAAAGTCGATGTCTACCGCGCTGGTGGCCACGGTGGCCAGAGCGTGAACACGACGGACAGCGCTGTGCGTATTACTCACCTGCCAACCGGCCTGGTTGTCACTAACCAAGACGAAAAATCGCAGATAAAGAACAAAGACAAAGCAATGAGCGTACTGCGTTCTAGGCTACTACAAATGAAAGTCGATGAAGAAAACGCCAAACTCACTGCCGAACGGCGCGCGCTCATCGGTAGCGGCGACCGTTCTGAAAAAATTCGCACTTACAACTTCCCGCAAGACCGTATCACCGACCACCGTATAGGCTACAGCCGCAGTGGTATACCGCAGGCGATGAACGGTGATATCGACGACCTCATCGAGCGCTTGCAGGCCGCCGAACGCGAGCTCAAAGCACAGAATACCGCTAGCTAGCCAGCCATAGAAGTTGGTTCATCTACTCTATACGGTCGTTGCTGAAACTCCCTATATGTCTTATCCATCAGTAATTCTTGTTTCAATAAGACTCCGTCCATTTCCTCAAGAATGCCGGCACGCCTGCGAATCATGTCGTCGCGGACAATTTCAATCTGGTGTTTCATGCTTGATGTCGGGTTATTGTTCTGCATATGCACTTTTCCGCCCTTTGGCACATCGCTATATGGCTCTCTGTGCATATTTTGCTCCCACTCAAGTCGCTCAATTTTCGCTTTATACGCTGCAATCCTCACGTCTATCCTTGCTAATTCGTCGTCTAACCTAGCAAGAGCTATAATAAGCTCTGCCGCCTCTTGGTCCAGCTCACTCGTAAGCTCACCAAGCAACCCATTAAAGCCAAGTTCACGCTCGATAACTGTTTCTACTGAAGGAATTTGAGTCGATTCATCTGCTATTTTATATTCGAGTTTAGATAGAACCTTTAGTAAGCTGTGTAGCGCTGGACCATAGAGTGGCTTTTTATCTTCAAATGTTGGTGGAACGCTGCCATCTGATAACTTGTCTGGCCCGCGAACGGCCCGAAAACCTAGCTCTTCTCGAGCCCTATCGAGCAGTGGCGATCTATTAGTTTCGAGTGTGTTTGTGTGTTGTCCTGGCTCTGTAAGTACAGTCATAGGCGCTACATAAAGTTACAGGTCCATCCTACTCCTCATACCATGCGTTGTCAAATGTACTTTCACCCCTGTTCGGAGTATAATAACCCTATGACTATAGCCGAGTGGATAAAAGACGCGACTGACGAATTAGCAGATGCTATGTTTAGTTCACCGAGACTTGATGCCGAGATTATTTTAGCCCACACCATTCGAAAGCAACGGACCTGGCTACATGCACATGGCGACGAATCACTGGAACCACGCCAAGAGGAAATTGCGAACGCGCGTATGGAGCTTCGTAAAGACCACGTACCTGTAGCGTATATTATCGGTCACCGCTATTTTTACGGTCGACGGTTTATCGTTAGTCCCTCCGTGCTCATTCCACGCCCAGAAAGCGAGCAAGTTATTGATCTATTAGAGCAACTACTCCCGCAAACAAAGCCATTGCCGGGCATTGTAGCGAAAAAACTGGTTGATATTGGTACTGGTAGCGGGTGCTTAGGCATTACCGCTAAGCTGGAGTTTCCGGAGCTTGACGTCGCGCTCTTAGACACAAGCAGACACGCGCTTACCACTGCCGAGAAAAACGCTGCCACGCTGCAAGCGGAAGTACACACATATACGTCTGACCTTCTATCACGCTACCCCCATTCGCCCGATATCGTACTCGCGAACCTTCCGTATGTTGATAAAAGCTGGGAACGCTCGCCCGAGTTGGCACATGAACCAAGCGAGGCGCTATTTGCAAGGGACAACGGTTTAGCAATTGTAAAACGATGTATTGAACAATGCGCCAGACGCCTGCAGCCTGGCGCACTATTGATTCTAGAAGTGGATACTCGTCAGCTTAACGACGTTGCCTCCTATGCGCGAACGCACGGCTTTAGCGAGCTCGCCCGCGACAGCTTTGCTATCGCATTTCGCGCTGCCTAGTCTATTCTTTGTACGCGCCTAGAGTCGCCTTCAGGGTCAGCGTCTTGCCGTCTCGTAATACGGTAAGCTGCACTACATCACCCGGTTGATACTCGCTGATGAGTGTCGCCACACTAGAGCCAGCGCCTACCTCTACTCCGTTTACTTTTGTAATAATGTCTTTATTCTTCACACCCGCTTTATCTGCAGGACCATTTGGCTGGACACTCGGTCCACTTGTTGCAAATACATAGTCGCCCTGATTCACTGGTAGTTTATACTGCTCTTTCACTTCTGGTGTGATAGTTAGATACTGAATGCCGAGGTACGGTCGTTCTAGCTTTCCTGTTTTCACAAGGTTTGCCAGCATACCCTTTGCTGCTCCTATAGGTATCGAGAAGCCGATGCCCTGTGCGTCTGCTGCAATCGCAGTATTAATGCCAATCACTTGTCCTTTTAAATTCAACAGTGGACCTCCGGAGTTCCCAGAATTAATAGCTGCATCAGTTTGAATCAAATCGTTAAGACTTTCCGTCGAACTGTCACTCCCGCTACCGCTACCTGCGACAACTGGACGGCCAAGACCTGAAATAATGCCACTTGTTACCGTGTTTTGATATTGACCAAGCGCGTTACCGATTGCAACAACACTCTGACCAATACGTACCGTCTTTGAATCGCCAAGCGTCACGACAGGTAAATCAGACACATCCTTGATTTTCAAAAAGGCGATGTCGTTTAAAGGATCAGTACCCAGTACTTCAACACCTTTGTAAGTGGTTCCGTCGGGCAAGATTACCGTCACACTCGAAGCACCGTCAACAACATGCTTGTTGGTAAGAACATACCCGTCCTTACTCACAATCATACCTGTACCGGCGGCTTGCTGATTATAGGATTGATCAAAGAATGATGTTTGTTGTGACGTACTTAAGATAGAAACGACACTAGGCGATACCTTTTTTGCGACAGCAGCAATCGACTCTTCATTGGCGGTAACGATATTATTTCCGTCTTCTGTTGCCGAGAGGGTTGGCAGAGTTGTCGTCGACGTGGTTTGGCCATAATACCAACTACCAAGATAGCCCGCTACGACGGCTGCTAAAATAAGCGCGATTACCATAAATGGGTTGAGCGTACCGCGACGCACTGTTGGCTGCGGTGTCGATGAAGTTACGGTTTTTTCCCTAGTTGTTGTATTGCCTGTTTTGTCTTCCATACCTCTCCTTTCTACCGAATTAACCTGAAAATAGGCTTAAATGCTCGCTGCGCTACCGAATACAAATAGCAATATTGCAATAATACTAACCGTCAATAATGAAGGGAGTAGTACTTCTTGTACCTGCACCTCGCCATCTCGTTGATAGCTCGCATGGACCCTTTCAGCCAAAAAGCTAAGTAGTGTAATAATAATCGCCGCTTGCGGCAGCTGCATATTGCCAGGCAGACTGTACCCAATCGTCCAATGATAGCTTAGCCAAGCAATCTCGGCCACAATAAATGCCCATAGCAGGCTAAGGAAGTTCAGGTGTGTTTCATGCTCGACACTGAGCACATGGCGAGCAACGCTATAGCCAATAATCCATGAAAGCAGCACAACGAGCGAAGATGGCCAGTTTGCTGATAACTGCATAATAGCAGCTATGCCAAGAAAGAGACCGACCTGAGCCTGAATGATGATATACAGTCGACTTGAGCGTGGCTTGATAAACAGCAGCCATACCACATACAGCAACGTCAGCGCTATTTGCGTTAGCAGTGAGCCTGTGGCCGTAAACAGCAAGATAACTACACTGAGACCGACGATAGTATCGACCATGTTGGCACGGATGTTGGCAACCCAGTACCGTGTACGAACGGCAAAGACTCGCCATTTACTAAGTAGCACGAGCAAGAAGGCATACCAAGGTGCGGCAGTCACCAAGACTGTTCCTAAAATAGCTGCCGCCAACGAGACATTCAATAATATGTAGAAGCTTTCGCTCAAAAACGATCGTCGCCGGGCGGTCTTTAGTAATTCCATAAGCTCAGTATATTATAGCACTTACTCTGGTAGCTTGTCGCTGCCGAGTACCACCACAAATACAGTGCCAACATCGACAGTAATGTCCGCCGGTAGCTTTGTCTGCACTGTTACGCCGTAGCGTTTTTCGAGTGCTGCCTTCGTACCTGCGTAGCCTTTCTTTAGTTTATAAACAGCAGTCGTTTCGTAATTTGATGCACTATTATCAGTTGAGGTGATCGTATAGCCCTTCTTTGTCAGTATGTCTGCCTCTTTTTGCGCCAAACCAATTTCTTCTGTACCATTTAGCACTACAACTTCAGCAGCTTCGCGCACGACAGCATTGCTACTGAGGCTTTTTGCTATAAAGGCTTGAATCTGACCATACTCAAAGATGCCAGCAGCTGGTACGACAGCCCCGCTAAAGCCAGCCCCTACCATCAATTCGTTGCCCTGTTCAATAAAGCTCAGTGACTTGATGTCCTCGGAAGGAATGTCGCTTGCCAGTGACACTAACGTGCGAATCTCAGCTGTCTCGAAGTTTGTACGTAAATTATTACCTATCGCATCCATCAGCGCAGTTACCTTGCCGAAGTTAGCGAGCGTGCCAACACTTAGCGCCTTTTCGCGAATTGCTTTTACTATTTTCTGCTGGTTTATCTCTCGGTCGAAGTTTGAACGACTCAAGCCATACGTAGGCGCTCGATCACCACGCGCTTGCGCCAGGTACAATGCGTGTTCTGCATCCAGCACGGCGGGACCGTTTTTATAGTCAATGAAGTGACCATTTGGTGGACATCGCTTTATGCGAGTCGCGTAATCTGGTCCGCACTTCCAGTCGAAGTTGCTATCCATCACACCTGGATCACCGTTACTGCCTTGAATGTCTACGGTGATGGGGCCTGTTGCTTTCACGACGTCACGAACAACACTGTAGTTTACGTGCGCATAGTATTGGATATCAAGCCCTAATATACTACCTACTTTTTTGCGGAGCGCCGTAGCACCTTCTTTCTCATTTTTGCCAAGTTCTGAGTTACAGCCATATACTTCATTTATTTTTCCTTCATAGCCTGAAAGGCATGCTTTGCCATATTCAACCCATAAATCACGTGGAATGCTTAGCATGTACGCATTCTTCTTCTTTTGGTCGATACTCACTACCATAATCGAATCAGTAAGATACGGCGCCTCATGTCCTGGGTCATCTTCGGATGTACCAAATACCAGTACGTTGCTACGTCCATTTGCATCCATTTTAAGTGGCTGGTTCGAGAATAAGCCGAGGATGTTACCTTGAAACACTTTGCCAGTTGTCATAATAAAGTGCACTAGCATATATCCACCGACGATTGCCAATAGTATCGCCAAGGCGATGAGGCTCCGTTTGATAATTTTCTTACGGCGGCTCTGCACTTTCGCAACGCGTTGTGGCTTTTTGCGCCGCCCAAACAAACCGCGCTTTTTTACTGGCTCTTCATTGTCTATACCAGCAAGTGACTCGTCGATTTCTGCCCGAGACACCACGCCAACAGGCTGCGAAGTCTCGTTCGTTTGCAACGGCTTGCCTGCCTCACCGAGTTGTGGGCGTTCCACTGGCTTAAAGCCTTCTGGTGGTGTACTTTTTTCGTGATGTTCACCTAATACACCCGTATGTCGCCGGGGCACAAATCCGTCTACAGAGTTTGGGTTTTTTCGCATAAATAACTCTACTTATTGTAGCAAATTTTCCGAATAAAACCTTAAAACCATAGGCAAAATCATAGGGATTTTTATGCTGCCAGTGTATAGTAATAGGAGTGAATGCTAAATTTCTAGAACGTCACCAAGGGGTGAAAGACTTACTCGGCTTGCTCGTGTTCGTTCTGTTTGTGCTCGTGGGCACACTTATTATCAATGCTTTCGTGTTTCGTAGCTTCAATGTCGAAGGGCCAAGTATGGAAAATACGCTTCACACTGGTGACCGACTTATCGTAAATCGCCTACCCGTCACCTGGTCTCACTTGAAAAACGAGGAATATATTCCGCCACGCGGCCATGTCATCGTGTTTAAAAATCCTAAATATGTCCCAGGTCTTGGTGAAGAGTATATTGTCAAGCGAGTAATTGCCTTTCCTGGCGAACACGTTGTGCTCAAAAATGGAGCATTTACCGTATGCGACAATAAAAACCTGAACTGTTTCAACCCAGATAAATTAACCGAAGGGCCGCAACAGCCTACCGACGGCCAGGTTGATATGGTCGTTCCTACTGGCGAGATATTTGTTGCTGGTGACCATCGCCAAGAGGGCTATTCAATGGACTCTCGCAACGGCCTAGGGACCATCCCGCTCTACGACATCGTTGGACCAGTGAGTCTTCGAATTTTCCCATTCAATAAAATTCAGACGTTCTAGTTACTTTTCGAGTAATTTTTGTATTCGTTGTCGCTCTTCGTCACTAGAAAAAGCGATTGAAATCGTACCAGCGCCTCTTTGTGAGGCGCTAATTCTCACCGTTGTATTCAATTTGCCCGATAGTTTATTTGCATCATCAAAGAACTGTACACGGTCGTTCTTTGGCCGTGCCCTGAGCACAGGCTTCACCTGATTACTCAGTTGCTCAATCTTACGTGAGCTCCATCCCTCTTTAATAATCTGTGGCAACAGTTCCTTCACGCGTTCTGGGTCAGCACCTATAAGCGGACGCGCCTGCCCCTCTGTAAGTTCACCACGCGCGACAGCCTGCTTAGCTACTGCGGGCAATTTAAGTAGTCGCAGTGTATTCGAGACGGCGCTCACCGATTTACCGCCCACGCGATTTCCAATTTCTTCAAGCGACAAGTTAAATTGATCACGAAGTTTACCATAGGCAGTAGCCGTTTCAATAGGTGTGAGATCGTGACGCTGTATATTTTCTATCAGTGAAAGTTCCAGCTTATGTTGTGCGCTCAGTGTCCGAACCAGCGCAGGAATAGTATCCTTACCAGCCATTTCACTTGCCCGATAGCGACGTTCGCCAGCCACAATCTGATACTTGCCCTTGTGCGGTACCACCACGATAGGCTGCAATACCCCGTGTTCACGAATCGATGCAGCAAGCTCGTCGAGCATCTGTTGGTCAAAGTGGCGTCGCGGCTGGTCTGGGTCGGGAACAATATCGCTAAGCTTTATCGTGCGCAAATCGCTTACGGCGTGGTCATCATTGGCTGTTGGGTCAAACGACTCGTCCAGTAAATCGTCAGGTATCAGCGATTCGAAACTGCGTCCAAGGCCTTTTTTCATATTAGCCCGATATCCTTTCGACTAACTCTTTGGTAACTGCTTTGTAGGCGCGCGCTCCCCTAGAGAAACGGTCGTATACGCCGATAGGCACACCATGGCTTGGCGCTTCTGCTAAGCGAATATTGCGTGGTATAACGGTCGTAAATACCTTGCCCGGGAAGTGTTTCTTAATTTCTTCGTGTACCTGACTTGAGAGCGTCGTGCGACTGTCTACCATTGTTGGCAACACGCCAATAAGGTCAAGGGTCGGATTCATGTTTTTACGCACCAGCTTCATCGTTTCTAACAGTTGCCCGAGGCCTTCGAGCGCATAAAACTCGGCCTGCACGGGTAGTAATACATACCTTGAAGCAATCAGTCCATTCACCGTCAGCAAACTAAGACTTGGTGGATTATCGATAATCACGTAGTCAAACCCCGCTGTGTTAACAATGGCATTCTTCAAGCGTGTGAACCGCCGCGATGCTTTTGCCAGCTCAACCTCTGTATTAGCCAACTGCGCAGTTGCAGGTGCCAATGAGAGGTTCTTGTGCTGTGTCTCCAGAATTACTTCTTGTAGCTGCTTTGTTTCCAGCATTACGTCACTCATGGTGCCAGTTTCTTCTAGTTTTTGCTTGTCGACACCCAGCCCACTCGTGGCATTGCCTTGCGGATCGTAGTCGATCAGCAAGGTCTTGTGGCCGGCCTTTGCAAGATAATACGCCACACTCACGGCAGTGGTAGTCTTGCCCACACCACCCTTTTGATTTGTGACTGAAATAACCGTGCTCACGTGTTTATTCTACCCTCATTTACTCCCTATATTATAGCACGGGCACAGCAGAAACATCGTGTATACTACATCTCATGAGCCTAAAAGCAATTATTATCGACTTCGATGACACACTGACAATGTCTGAGGAGGCGTGTTTCAGATTAGAAAATCGAGCGTTAGCAAAGATGGGTCGTGCACCGATGAGTCGCGAAGCCCATAAAGTAAACTGGGGAACCCCTATTCGTGAGGCGATTCAAGTACGTTCGCCAGGTGTTGACCCAGACGAGTATCAACCAGTTGCTAATCGTGTACACCAAGAAATGGTTCAAAACGGCGAAATTGATATCGTCAGTGAAGAAAATCTTGCCTGCCTCGACCAGCTGATTACTGATGGCTACCGACTGTTTATCTTAACCTCTCGAAATGAAGCAGAGGCTGCACATCTGATGGACCCAACCCATCACCTTTCCAGTCGCCTGGCTCATTTTTACTACGATGGCAATACGTCGCACATCAAACCCGACCCCCGTGCGTTTGATAACTTGCTCAATGATTACAACTTACGCCCCAATGAGTGTGTCTATGTGGGCGACAGTCCCTCAGACGCTACTGCCGCAAATGGTGCGGGCATGCAGTTTATCGCCTGCTACGAAAGTGGTTTGCGTGGCCCAGAGCATTTCGATAGCCACACTCTTGATGCATCAATTAATTTGTTTACCGAGTTACCCCAAGTAATCAAAAAACTCCGCTGAAACGCGGAGTTTTTTAAAAGCAACTTAGTTACTTTTTGCCAATAGCGCCAATTTGTATACGGCTGTATTTCTGGCGATGGCCAGTTTCGGTGTGTACGCGCTTTTTAGCTTTATAGCGAATAATGCGGAGCTTGTCGCCCTTCACCTCTTCCTCTACTACCTTGGCTTTAATGCTAACACCTTTCACTAGTGGCGTGCCGACGGTCGATTTATCTCCGTCAACCAGCATGAGTGCGTCGAGTGTGAGCTCTTTTGTTCCTTCCGGGAGGCGGTCCACCAGGAGGGTCTCTTTTTCAGCGACAACATATTGTTTGCCGCCAACTTTAACGACTGCTTTCATAACGTCCTTTTATAAGTTAATTTCTAATCTAGAGTATTGTAACAGATGTAGCGATTAGTTTCAAGACCGGCCAGCCACGACGTTGTTGGCGTGAAGCCATCCTTCAGGGCTACCGCATTCCATGTACTGGCCTTGTACTGTTGCAACTGCCATTTTACCGCCACGCGCGACATACTCATTTATCGCATCAGTAATCTCGTGCTCGCCACGCTTAGGATTAGCTGGTAGCGTTCGCGCTTGTTCAAAAATCTCTTTGTTTAGAACATAGAAACTGGCATTCTGCAGATTAGTCGGCGCTTCGCCCGAGGCTGGCTTTTCGATGATACGCACAAAGTTGTCTTCGGCGTCTTTTTCGATACTACTATCAATACCGTCCATCGGTACTTGTACCCCATACATGCCGGCATTCAGGCCTTTTCGTTCGACTAACTCTATCAGCTCAGCGGTATTCGATCCGTCATCTGCGCGCAGGAAAAATTGATCACCCATAATCACTACCGCAGACTCATCATTGTCGATAAACTCGTTGGCGATTCCTACCGGCACACTCGTACCATATTTACCGGTGCTGGGTTGTGTGAGAAAGTGGATGTTTACATCACTCAGCGGCGCTACCAAGGCAAGTTTTTCATCTTTGCCTGCCCGACGCAAATAATCGTTTAGTGGAATATTACTACGGTAATAGCTCTGCAGCTGTGCGCTCTGTTCACCCACGACAAAGTATATATCTTTAATTCCAGCCTTTAGCACGTCTTGCACTACGTAGTCGATAACTGGCCGCGTGCCCACTGGCAGCATACACTTTTCAATTGATTTGGTAATCGGGAGCATGCGAGTTCCCCATCCTGCTACCGGGATAATTGCTTTGGTTATTCTCATACCTATCATTCTACCCTATATCTGCCCACCGCCATAGACGGCGATGACAATCGCAATAAGCAACATCATACCTACGGCTTTGTAAAAACCATGGTGTCGTCGCCAGCTCGTGCGCCACTGTTTTGGCAACTGTTTACGTGCACTGTGCGCCGCCAATGCCACCACTGCACCAAGCAACAGCAACCCTATAGAGGCTAGCGCTGCGGGGTTCATCGACTGCAAGGCTATACCAAAACGAGACAACGGACCAAGTGTACCGCTTTGCGCCGATAAAAACGTACTCGACTGCAGCAAACTAGTTGCCGGCATACCATACTCGGCCACCACTAGCGTTGTTTTTTCGCCTTCTAGCGTACCTGTGAGCGCGGCAAAGCCAACGTTAGTATAGCGCTCGCTGAGCATATTATCTCGATGTTCGGGCGAGTTCATCCACGCAGTGACAACCCCTTGCGATGTTCGGAACCCACGCGCTAGGTTCTCACCCGCATACCCATAGTCGTAACCAGCTTTCTCTATCCATACCCATGGTGTCGTACCGTTTGGTGAATTGTGCGCCCAGTATTGTTCTTTGAACATATCTTGCGCTTTCAAGGTGGCAGCGTAGCTTAATTTTTCATTTAGCGAAAGTGGCGGCTTACTATTTCTTTCTCGCGCTGCGTTGGTTGCACGTAGTAGCTGATGCTGCGTCACATCTTGGGTTTCACCTAATACCGAGCCAGGTTGCGCCAGGCTACCCAACTGCAGACCCATTGCAGCGATAACAAGTAACACTAGCCCTTTCGAGCGTACGAGATGCGGTCGATAGCCATTATGTTTGTGTGGCACAATGGCTTTTTTGATGCCTTGTGCCGTGCGGTGGTGTAGCTGCCGTTTTGCGCCCATATCAGCCTCCTCGCTGTCGTAACACGACTACAGCGACACCAGCTATCAGAGTAGCGCCAACCACGATAGGCAAGCTGTTACGCAAGCAAACACCAAGTAACTGCTTGCAGCCTTCGTCTAGCCCTTGACTTGATGCGGCAAGAACATCCCTGCTGCCTTTCTGCAGTAATTCCTGTATCGGCGGGGTTTCTTTTTTACTTGTGCGAGCGTCCTGCAGACGTGTTGGTGTAGAGCTAGCACGAACCACCGTGCTACGTGGCGCCACGATAGTGTTGGTTGTCTGTCGGGTAACAGCACCTCCCGAAGCTGAGCCCGTGTCTCCATTCGCAACAGGAATCGATGGCGTCACTACGATCGTACCGGTCAGTATGCGGAATTTCCAAAATAGTGGGTTGCTTTGATTGCCAGCTGCATCCTCGGCAAGGAATCGAATCGTGTAGTTGCCGCCGCCTAGCTGACTCACATCGATGCTGCACGAGACATCTTTCAGTACTACAGTTGCCGACATCGTTTCATCATGACAAGATTTTACATGCGACAGAAGCTGCGTGCCGCTAAATACGTCGGCCGAAACACGCGTAACGCCGCTATCGCTATCCTTTGCTTGCGCTGCAACTGCGAAGTTGTGGGCTTGGATCTCATCATCTTTTAGTGCGTTCACCAAAGACATGTTTGGTAACACTAAGTCTACTTGGATGTCATGCGCCAAAGAGCGCTGATTGCCCGCTTCATCATAGGCTGTTACAGTAAATCGATAAAACCCTGTGGTCAAACTCAGCGCAGTAAACTCCCACGCCTCGGTACCTGTTGCTGTTCCGTCATACACACTTCCCACGACACTTCCAGCTATGCCGCTCACACGTTCTACTGAGTAATCAACCTTCAAGATGTCTGTGAACATATCGGAAGCCGTACCGGTAACATGGAGCGCGCCAAATTTCGTTACTAAACCATTCTTTGGCACGACAATTGAAAGACTCGGTTGGGTATGATCAACCGTGAACTCAAGCAGCCCAGGTTCTGACTCGTTACCAGATGTGTCGGTAGCGGTAAATGCTGCACTATATAGCCCATCAGTAAGTCCACCGACATCGCATTGCAGCGTTGTTTCTACTAGTCCTACATTCGACTCGCTACACTCATCAACCACGCCAGATTCATTTGATACGACGACGCGTACTGATGCAAGCCTGACATCATCAACGGCCTTCAGCGTAATCTGTTCTGGGTTGATAACGGGCTCCAACGGAGCAGTTAATTGTACGGTCGGCGCATGTGTATCAGGCGATGCGGCCATTTCGTCGCCACTTACATTTAGCGTGTCAATTTTAAATTTATCTGATGATGAATTCGCATATCCTCGAATCACAATATCAACATCTGCCTGGTCTGTTGCGTCAGGCAACGAGAAGCTAGCCTGCTGCCACTCCATATCGTCATTGCCATTATTGGTTGCGCCTTCGTATGTTGCGAGTATTGTCTCCTGGCCATTCACCGTATACAACACCTGTCCGTAATCGCCAGGGTCCATCTGATATCGCTTGTAGTAGAACGAGAGCGTCAGGTTTTCATAGCCATTTGCATTGATACGCGCAACGAGGTCTGACTGACTGTTTTCATTTGAGCCCGAGTAATCTGCTCGCTTCACCCCATCGTAGGAATTTGTGGAAACAACCGCCCAGTTATCGCCCACATCGTTCCATGCGCTAAAGGCTGGTTGGGTTTCGAAGCTATCGCTAAAAAGACTCGTACTGAGAGCCCCTGCGTGCGGCGCACCTAGCACAGAAAAAGGCTGGAACAACAGCGCTAATGCTGCAGTAATGACTATAGTTCTTGTCAATGACCGCGCACGACCGTTTGGTGTGAAAAAAAACAAAACTCCCCCGCAGACCGTACAAACGGGACTCCACTCCCTCCGGCGTTTACTAATGTATTTAGTATACGACGCTTACGGTTTGCTGAAAAGATAGTTTAACGGTTTTTTTGCTCTAATTCGTGAATACGTGGATGATCAAGCCCATAGTAATGAGCAATCTCGTGCCATAATGTTCGCTTTATTTGTTCAAACAAACTCTGCTCACTATAGGTTACGGCAAGAATGGGGTATTTAAAGAGAGATATCTTATCTGGTAGTATGCCTGATTCGTTGCCGCCACGGTGCGTCAACGGCACGCCTTCGTACAAGCCAAGTAGTAGCTGGTCGCCGCGTAATTGTAACTTTGAACGCTGATGTTCATTTGGTTCGTCTGCCATAACAATAGCGACATTCTTCAGCCCCTTTATATACTGTTGGGGCAACTCGTCCATAGCTCTCGTAATGAGTGCGTCAAATTGTTCGTCTGATAATTCGTGCATTACTATATAAAGTATATCATTCGTCGCTAAAATCAAACCACTTTGGGTCTTTGCGCACATCATCAACAATCGCTTCCCAACGCTGCTCGAGCTCTGGGTCAAACTGTTCTTTTAGGTCTATGTGGTCGGATTCTGCGCGCTCGGCATCAATCTCATCACCGAGACCATCTGCTAACGGGTCTATCTTGGCGAATGCAAGTTTGTGGTGAAAAAATGGAATATTCATGTCTGTTTTTATAGGTGTTTACTATTTTAGTATAGCATAAGTATTATAAAAAGTCAATATACTGATACACTGGTGGTATGAATTCACGCTGTCTTGTGCTTGCAGATACCCCGCCCCGCGTTGCAGACTGCGTGATATATGTCATGAGTCGCGATCAACGCGTCGAGGACAATCATGCGCTAGTTGCGGCACAGTCAGAAGCACTCGAACATACTCTTCCACTGATTGTCGTGTTCAATCTTATACCAAAGCTTGGCGTCCGCGCACGCGAGCACTACGAGTTCATGGTCGCCGGCCTCAAGGAGTTAGAGACAACGCTCGCGAACAAACACATTCCCTTTGTGTTAATGATCGGGGACTTATCTACAGAGCTCGGCAAGCTTTCTCAGACGCTTCGTCCTCGCACCGTATATTTTGACTTTTCACCACTTCACGGCCCACGACATGCTCAAAAGGAATTTGCTGCCAATGCCGAGTGTCGCGTCGCTGTAGTAGATACGCATAATATTGTGCCCGTTTGGGTGACTAGCGATAAGCAAGAATACGCCGCTCACACCATTCGCCGCAAATTACACAACGTGATAGAACCGTGGTTGGTTGAACCCGACACAGTGCAAAGCCACCCCCATCACTACAAAAATCTCGCTGCAGGAGCGTCATGGAAAGAGGTTGATGAGATTGTACGTACCGTGCCCGCGTGTGGAATAGCAGTCACTACAACTAGTGGAGAACAGGCGGCACGTGCTGCGTTGACGTCGTTCCTAGACGCATTGGACAACTATGCAACTGGTCGCAACGACCCAAATCAGCAAGCGCAGAGCAACCTCAGCCCGTATCTGCATTACGGCCAGCTCTCAAGTCTTCGTATCGCCCTAACCCTACTAGATGTAGCAGAAAAGCCTCCACAATTACTACGCGCACCGAAGATGCCCAGCATTAGCGAACCCGCGACAAGACAAGACAGTATTGATGCGTTTATTGAAGAGCTCGTGGTGCGCAAAGAACTATCCGATAATTATTGTTTTTACAGCCCTAGCTACAGCAGCCTTGACGGCGCCGCTACTTGGGCACAAAAGACACTAGCAGCTCATGCGTCTGACCCCCGTGAATTTACCTATACTCAAAAACAATTCGAAGAAGCCAGAACGCATGATGATCTATGGAACGCCGCCCAGCTACAGCTACGAAAAAGTGGCAAGATGCACGGTTATATGCGCATGTATTGGGCAAAAAAGATCTTAGAATGGTCCGATAATCCGGAACAAGCTATACGCACCGCTATCTATCTCAACGACCACTACTCTATTGATGGCGGCGACCCCAATGGTTATGTAGGCATTTTATGGAGTATCGCGGGACTCCACGACAGACCATGGTTTGAACGCAGCATATACGGCACTATCCGCTACATGTCTGACTCTGGGCTACGAAAAAAGTTTGATACAGAGCAATACAAGAAAGATTGGCTGTAAGCTACGCTACGCTACGCTACACTCGACAAGTATTTTCGTACGTGGTTTTCGTTTACACCATTTTTTATGTTCGTAAAGCCATGCTGAGATAGTATGTGTCCAACAGTGTTTGACCTGGCGCCGCTACGACAATACACGATAATTTCTGTGTCTTTATTGATGTCTGCAAGCTTCTTTGGTAACTTGCCTGACATAAATTTTGCCGGTGGTATGTTGATGGCGCCCTGTACATGGCTGGCCGCAAATTCAAAGTCTTCGCGTGTATCTATAATGATTCTATTCATATACAAAGTATAGCAAATTTTACTTACTTTTGTATAGTACATACATTGGCAATGCAGTCACCGCAAGAATGAGCGCCAGCCCAGGCAGGAATACGGGGATAAATTGCAGATTAGCCTCTGGCTGTTCAGCTATGATAAACCAGGTTGCTCGCACTACTGTTACTACCAATAACCCTGCTGCCGCTACGTGAGTAAATGCGAATACCCAATCCATCCAATTGATGGTGGGTACTCTGCGAACGTAGAAAATGTAGATGTAGAGCGCGCCTCTTAATCCAAGGAAGACTGCCGCCCAGAACGTCGAAAGAAAGATGACATCAGCTAACTCGTCGATTGATTTCGTAAACAGCATCAACATCATTACCACACCAAACACTAGGAGCGTGTGTGTAACCTCCCAGGTGGCACTGAGATAGCCTTCTCTGCCTTGTTTCGGATGCTGCAAACGCACAAAACTAAGATATGTTTCGTACAAAAATGCGAGCACGAAGAGTGCGATTGGCACATAAATTAATACATACGCCCACGCCATCACAACACACCTCCCTTCACTGTTTTTTCATGTTTTACGATTTGTCGTATTCCCAGATATGTGACTACAAATAACACAATGTACGCGGCTGGGAATAAGTAGCCGAATGTCGTGATGTCATGAGTCTTTGTCAGTGCTTCAGATGTAGTGACGTAGCCGCGCACTGCCCACGGCTGCCGCCCAATTTCAGTCATCATCCAACCAAGTTCCACAATCGCGATACCAAACCAGCTAATCGCCACAAAACCGAGTAGCATAGCTCTGTTTCTCAGTAGTTCTGGGCGCTTCCAGCGTACCAAGAAATAGAGTGGAACAACTACCGCGAGGATTGTTATCATTGTCATCTTGATGTCGAAAAATGTGTGCACGTAGAGTGGTGGCTGAAGTTCTTTTGGTGTTGCATTCAAACCTTCAACGCTGCAGCCAGGACTGTTACATGCCAGCAAACTGAGTGCGTTTGGAATCTCAAAATGAGGCCCTATAACACCACCCTTCCCGTCTGAGACACCTCCGATCAACAGAGGAGCGTTCGTGCGTGTTTCATAGTTCAGCTCTAGCGCGGCAAGCTTTTCTGGCTCGTGTTTCGCTAGGTATTTACCGGTGATATCAGCGGTAATAGCTGAAAACACAAGGGCCACTGCTACAAATACCATCAGTTTTTGCACGATGAAATAGTCGAGCTTATATTTCGCAGACCCCCGATCCTTCGCGCGCGCTTTCAATAGCCGAAACGCGTATAGTCCTACAATCAGCAAACCGGCGGCAACATAGTATCCCGGCATCGAGTGAAAGAACGTCACCAGTGACGATACCGAGAACATCGCGGCGAGCACGTCTACATTGGCGAATTTTCCATCAATAATGTCAAAACCGCTCGGCAGATTCATCCAGCCATTGACGCTGGTAATCACGTATGCGCTTCCAGTGCTACCAATGACAACCATCACGCCAAAAAACCAGTGGAGCCACTCTGATACTTTTTTATTCTCCCAGGTAAACATGTATAGCGCCAGGAAGACTGCTTCGATCATAAAGAAATAGGTCTCAAGCATAAATGGCAGCCCAATCACTTCGCCACCAAACTTGAGAATGCCAGGCCACACCAATGACATTTGCAACGCAATCACCGTGCCCGATAGCACACCCGTAATCACAAGAAGTGACATTATTTTCGACCAAAACTTCGCAACGTTACGCAGCTTTGTGTCGCGTCGCCGAATCGCCATGTATTCGAACCATACTACCAAAACCGGCAGTGTCAGCCCCAATAGAACAAAGATAATATGAAATCCTAAGCTGTCGCCCATCAGGACGCGTGCAGCTGAAAGTGAGTGCTCCATCGCTACGTACCCTTTTTGTTAGAGAATTGTTGGTACTTTCACTATACGCCCATCGTGCTTATGTTTGCAAGCCACCGTGCGCACAATGTTCCACAAACGCTCGATACATATGAATACCAGTGGTATCTGACTCTGGATGCCACTGCATGCCAAAATGTCCACGCCCCTCCATTGCCTCAATAATTCCATCGGGCGCCAGTGCGGCTATCTCAAATCCCTGAGCAAGTCTATCGACTGCTTGATGATGACGAGAATTAATATTACGCGTTTCATCTTGGCCAACCCCTAAGAAATTCTGCCTAAACAGCACCGAGTGCATCGTTTCCATGTGGCCAACGTTGCCCGCCACGGCACCGTTAATATCTTGGAATAAGGTCCCGCCATAATACAGATTGAGCCGCTGCATCCCATAACAAATGCCCAATATCGGCACATTCGCCTCGTCACACGCTGCAATCAGTCGCTCTTCCCACATAAACCGTTTAATCGGTTCGACTGGATCACTTGTCGCTGGGTCTTCACCATATAATGTTGAGTCTATGTCAAACCCTCCTGATATCACGACGCCATCGCATAAGTCAGCCACCATATCCAGTGGCATGTCAGGGCTCAGAATAAGCGGCAAGGCCCCGACCGATGTCAAGACATGCGTATACTCCGTACGAATATAAATCCGCTCTGTTTTTGGACCAGGGAAATAAATAGGACCTTCGCCCACGTCAAAGGAGGGCACCACGCCTATGATTGGTCGAGAAGTTTTTTGCATAGCTACTTCTATTGTACGGCATAGGCTACCGTATTTGACAGACCTTGTATAAAACGTATACGCTTATAGTATGAGGAACCAAGGGGTAGTTGAATCAGTTCTTGTGCTCGATGGAGTAACAAAGTCGTATGGCAAATCTCGCGGCATTGAAGATGTATCTCTTGAAATTACAAAAGGTGAGGTGTTTGGCTTTCTGGGGCCAAACGGTGCAGGTAAATCAACTACGATTAATGTTATTTTAGATCTTTTGTATGCAAACGAAGGTACCATTTCCATCTTTGGTATGGATAGCCACAAAGACAGTGTGGATATTCGCAAACGTATCGGATACCTATCCGGCGACATGGCGACTGACCCAAGCCTCACCGGCAAGCAGTATCTTGCGTTCGCAGCTAGCGTGCACGGCAACGTCGACACACAATACGTCAACGAGCTACTAAAGAGACTCCGCTGCGAGACTAACAAAAAAATAAAGTCACTTTCTCGTGGTAATAGGCAAAAGATTGGACTCGTCGCAGCGCTTATGCATGACCCAGAACTACTGATTTTAGATGAGCCAACCAGCGGTTTAGACCCTCTCGTGCAGGCTGAGTTTAATAAAATTATCCATGAACGAAAAACAGCAGGAAAAACCACCTTTATGAGCTCGCATGTGTTAAGCGAAGTTCAAGCAGTCTGTGATAGAGTTGGTTTTATTCGAGACGGTAGATTGCTACGGGTAAGCAGCCTTGAAGAACTAATGGAGAGCGCACCACGTAGAGTTAACGTACTGTACGGCGCCGTGGCTCCTGATTCGCAATTACGAACACTGAAGGGCGTCTCCGAGCTTAAAAAAGCTGGTAATCGCCGTGAATTCGTGTTCCGCGGTAAATACAATGAACTACTGCGAGTACTTTCCATGAAGCCAATCCGCGATCTACAAATTGTCGAAACACCACTCGATGAACTCTTCATGGAATACTATCAGAGCAAGGAGGCGTCAGATGTTTAAGAATCTCTTCACCAAAAGCCTCTACACGCTCCGCTGGCAATTATTTGGCTGGATTGCCGCTATTATGTTCATTGCTTTCTTCACAATGGTGCTCTACCCTTCTTTCTCACAGGATGGCATCGAGCAAATTGTTGATTCTGTACCAGAATCGATGCGTAGCTTGGTTGGTGATGTAGCCGATTTCAAAACCATTCCAGGTTATATCGGCCAACAAATCTTCGGGCCAAATCTTTACATCGTGTCTCTTATTATGTCGATCCTGATATTCGTGAGTATCAGTGCCAGCGAGGAGGCTGACGGAAGATTGCAGTCGTTGCTCAGTCTGCCTGTTAGCCGAACCAAAGTGTATTTCCAGAAGCTATTGGCAGCAACCACAGTAGTGACACTTATCAGCGTCAGTGTTATTGCGGCGCTGTGGGTAGCGCTACTGATTATCGATGAGTCTGCAGATTATGGGCGCATTTGGCAGTCTATATTTGCATTCACTATCATCAACGTAGTATATGGACTAATTGCCTACGTAGCCGCTATGGTGACTGGTAGCAAAGGTTATACGATTCTCATTAGCTCTGGGTACGCCGTCGCGAGCCTGTTCATCACTAGCCTGGCACCCGCGGTCGACAAACTAGCAACAGCCGACAAGTTTTCATTGCTGCATTACTACAACAACCCACAGATTATGACAGAGGGACTAAACGGCAACCATCTACTAATTCTAGGGACTGTTGCGGTTGTGCTAATTGTTGTGGGTTGGTATGGCTTCATTCGCCGCGACGTACAAGCAAGCTAAGCTTTCTGTAGGTGAATCGTTAGCTCGTCGCCTTCAACGTTTACTGTTTCGCTATATCCACCATTTTCCTTTGCATCGCCAGCCAAGGTTTCAGCATGAATAGTCTCTTGGTGCTCTGTAATAGCCTGAGCGAGATCTGCTGAATGTGTTTGCAAGCTGAGCACAATCCTATCGTCAATGTTCAAGCCTGCCTTTTTGCGAGCAGACTGTACATGACGAATAACCTCACGCATCAGACCTTCGCGTTTAAGTTCCGGTGTTATAGTTTCGTCAATTGCTATTTCTTTTCCAAATTCAATCGTTTTTACATTTAACTCTTCGATTAATACCGATTCAAAATCTACCACTTCACCCTTAGTCGGTACTGATACACTCGCCAGTGGTTGACGTACTTTTAGCCCTGCTTTCGCACGCAAACTTAAGCCTTGATTCACATAGTCTCGCAGTGAGTCCATCTCTGTCATCACCGCATGGTTTACACTTCCAGCTGGCATCCAGTCTTTCAAATGAACTGATTCTGTGTCGCCAGTTAAATTGTGGTGCAATTCTTCCGCCAAGAATGGCGCGAATGGCGCTAGAACATAGGCTAGGCGGACCAAAACATAATGTAGAGTTTTGTAGGCATCGGCTTTGTCGCCATCGTCTTCCGACTTCCAGAAACGGCGGCGGCTGCGGCGCACATACCAGTTGCTAGCGTCGTCTAGGAACGGCAATATTGGCTCTAGTGCGTTTGGTATGTCGTAAACATCCATGTGTTTTTCAACCTCAGCAACCAGTTGATGCACGCGTGAAACAACCCAAATATCCAGCGGATTTGTCAGCACACTCAGCGGATCTTTTACTTCGCCGGTGAACTCCCAGCCATCCACTTCCGCATACATCGTGAAAAAGTCGTACATGTTCCATATCATGCTCAGTTTTCTGGCAACATCGCCCACTTCTTTGTCTTGCAGGGCAAAATCTTCGCCGTTTAACAGTGGCGAACTCAGCAGCAAGAATCGCAGTGAGTCCGCACTAAATTTGTCCATCAGCTCATTCGGGTCGGTGTAGTTGCCATAGCTTTTACTCATCTTGCGGCCGTCATTGCCAGCCACATTTCCAGTTACAATCACGTTTTTGAAACTGTTTTCACCAAATAGTGCGACATTCATAGCGTGCATATAGTAAAACCATGCACGTACCTGACCAATGTATTCAACAATAAAATCACCTGGGAAATTATCTTCAAATTTTTCCTTATTTTCAAACGGATAGTGGAACTGCGCAAACGGCATGCTACCTGCTTCGAACCAGCTGTCCATAACTTTATCGATGCGTGTATATTCCTCGCCATCGATAGTAAACTTCACGTCGTCAATCCACGGGCGGTGGTAATCTTCTAGCTCAACACCAGAAAGTTCTTTCAGTTCTGCGTAACTGCCGACAACCTTTACCTTGCCACTTTCACTCTTCCATACTGGCATAGCTGTCGCCCAGAAACGGTCACGAGAGATATTCCAGTCCGGCGCTTGCTCAACCGTCTTCTCGAACCGACCGTGCTTTACATGCGGCGGGAACCAATTAATTGGCTCGTTTTTCTCGAGCATCAATTCGCGCTGGCCATTGATGTCCATAAACCAGCTCGGATGCGCGCGGTACATTAGCTTAGTGCCACAGCGGTGACAGTGCGGGTAGCTGTGGCGAATATAGTCTATCTTCCACACGATGCCACGCTCTTTTAGATCTTTAGCAATCTGTTTGTTTATTTCCCAAACATTTTTGCCTTCCCAGTCGCTTTCTGAGAACACTCCGTTTTCATCGATAACGTGAACCGCCGGAAAGCCTTTTTCTTTGGCGAGTTCGAAGTCCTCTTCTCCATAGGTTGGTGCGAGGTGGACAATACCGGTGCCATGTCCTTCTGTGTCTGCAGTGACATAGTCCGCGCCCCATATCTTGTGTGCCTCAGGGCCTCGATCGATTCCTAGCAGCGGTTCGTACGACAAGCCTATCAACTCCTTGGCAAAGAAGCATCTTACCAATTTTGGATTCTCGCCGTACTTTAAGCCATCCCTTTCGTGAAGTACTGAGAATTCAACAGCTTGATCTGCAGCAATAATTACTCTTTCTTCGTCTAGAATATATTCGTTATACATAGCATCAGGATCAATAGCGAGTGCGGTATTAGCAGGCAGCGTCCACGGCGTCGTAGTCCACGCAAGCATGTATAGCGGTTTTGATTCGTCACCCTTTTCGTCGCCCATTGCCTTCGGCTCAGACTTAAGCTTAAACTTCACATACACACTCGGGTCGGTCACGTCCTGATACGCCCCAGCGTCCATAGTCACCTCGGCCTTGCTCAGCGGCGTAGCATCCAGCGTACAGTACATCAGCACCTTTTCGCCTTCGTATATCTTCTGCTTGTCGTACAACTCTTTAAACGCCCACCACACGCTTTCCATGTATTCTTTGTCCATGGTTTTATAGGCGCCCTTAAAATCCACCCAGCGGCCTACGCGGTCGACTACATCTTCCCATTCGCTGCTGGTTTGCACCATATTGTTGCGGCACGCCACAATGTATTTTTCTATGCCATATTCCAGCACTTCTTCGCGGCTATGAATACCCAGTTTTTTCTCAGTGTACCGCTCTGCTGGCAGCCCATGGCAATCCCAACCCCACACACGCTCTACTCGCTTGCCTTTCATGGTTTGGTAGCGCGGCACGGCGTCTTTTACAATGCTAGAAAGCAGTGTACCGTGGTGCGGCACGCCAGATATAAATGGCGGCCCGTCGTAAAACACATACGAATTATCCTTCGGTCGATTCTCTACCGATTTTTCAAAAGTTTTGTCTTGCTTCCAGCGCTGTACCCAGTCTTTTTCGTACTCGATTGCGCGCCGGCGTGTACCGTGTTTGAACTTCATTGCCACACTCCTTCTTCCCAGTCATCAAAACACTCTGTCCCCACACCATCAACATCAGCAATATTTTCTTCTTTCATATGCCACACAACCACTGCCTTGACGCCATCTGGGCCACTGTTTTCGTGTATACGACGCAGATTCCCTTCATCAAGCGTGTCGATACCGTGTGCCCGCATTACATCATTAATACGTCTGAAATCCATTGCTGGCTGCTCAGTTTCAACTGGTGCGTATCGTGTTGGGTCTGCGTCGTTCATTCTGTTCTCCAATAAAAATAGCCTCTTAGCCACTGGATCCACTTTTCGGCGGAGGTACCATCCAGTTTCCAAGAAGACACTTCTTAGCACTTGTTTGTTCGCTTTATCGTAGCGTACACGGTCGATTCTACCCCGATACCTCGGCTCTTTCGACTAACATTCACAGCTGATAACTGTTATCTCTGGTTCAATATAGAAATAGAGGCGTCTTTCAGCCTCTATTCTACTAAAGTACGTCTGGTTTTACCAGAGTATTGGGTTTTTCTTGACGAATTTTTGTTTCAGCCACCAGTCTGTAAGACTTAGCTCGCGACGGCCGAGCGCTACAACCCACAGCACGAGTGCGTAGACCAGGTGGTCGTCTACTACTGGGTTATTCTCGAGTGGGAGCATCGCTGCCCACATCATTACGAGCAATATCGTGCCTGTGATCGCCGCGACGCGCAGGCCAATGCCCAGAATCAAAGCGACGCCGATGCCAAGCAAACCAGCCATAAATAGCCAGTCAACCAAAGCGCTACCGGCAAGTCCATTGAAAAAGCTCGCGAACGGACTTTCTGGATTAACACCGAATTTCAGGAAGCCACTTGTTGGTGAGCCTCCCATGACCCATGAAGAGTCAGGCTTTGTTGCAAAGCCAAGTCCAAATGTTTTGTCTAGAAATGCCCATAGAAATACCCACCCAACGGCAATACGCGTTACCGCCAGTGCGACCCAAGCACTTTCATATTTTGGTTTAGTAGCCATACGTTCCCCCCTTGTTATGATGGTTATGGTTGCTTACATTGTAGCACACATTTTTCGTATGCTATCGCAACTGTCTAAACGAACAGTCCTTCGCCGTATTTGACAAGAATGAGTAGCAATGTCACTGCAATAAGTACTGCCAGAGCGAACCTATCGTAGTTTTGCTGCACCAGCTTTTCAGCTTCTTTTGCTGCTTTTTTTGGCAGGCACGTATAGCCCGCCTTGATGTTGTGTCGAAGCATAGCGAAAAAGATAAGCAGCATTGATAAGTCAGTCAACAGACACCAAGGGCACAGCGCCTGAATCACTACGTAGCTCATGTAGAACATCCAGCCTGCAAACACCAACCCGAGCGATGCACCAATAAACGCAGCTCGCATAAACCACTTTGGGAATTTCACGCCAGTGAATCCAGCAACGGCGATGGTCATCATTACTGGCAGCGTCAACATACCGATGAAGCTATTCGGAAATCCGAGTACTTCAGACGATGCGTCCTTTGCTACAGTCGCACAGTTTAACACGATATTCACACTGCAGCTCAGCGCTGCGTCGGGATTTTTCGCCAGGGTAAGCGCTTCGATTGAGAGAACTAGCGAAGCGACGATACCCAAGCCAGCACCAACAGCCATCATGCCAAACATCCATTTCGTGTCTGTATCGACTGCTGACGCACCTAAAAACTTACGAAACATAGAAGCTCACCTCGCTAATCGTCGGAAGCGGTAATCCTACCCACATATTCTGCATTTGACCATCATCACTGGTCGCAAGAAGTGTTGGGTAGCGCACAATGTCATATGACTGACATGTCGCAATACCTTCCTTTGTTTCAGGGTCAAGCGTCTCAATCGTACGACCTGTTTGTTTCGTAAAATCACGAAGATAGTCTTCAGTCGCGCGCGCCTCTTCGCTGTCTGGCTTGTAAATAGCGACTGTTTTCATATATTAACTGTCCTTGTGCTGTCGATTTGCTAAAATCTTTACAAAGTCATCAAGCGTTTTAAAGTCATGGAACACGCTCGCAAAGCGAACGTATGCCACTTGGTTGCTTTGTTCAAGTTGGTCGAGTACGATTTGGCCTATCTGTTTTGAAAATACTTCACTCTCACCAAGGCCGTACACTGCTTCTTCTACATCGTTGACGATTTTTTCCACCTCGAGCTCAGACGAAAAGAATTTTCCCACCGACTGTTTTATTGCGGCAGACAATTTATCGCGATCAAATAGCTCACGGCCGCCGTCTTTTTTTATCACAGCTAAATTGGGCTTTTCGATGCGTTCGTAGGTGGTAAAGCGCGTGCCATCAGGCGATTCTCGCCTACGACGAATCGTTTTACCATCACCAACCTCTCGCGATTCAAGCACCCTGCTGTCGCCGATGTTTATTGATTTACTCATAGCCTCTAGTGGACTCCTTGTTTATTCTTCGGATTTCTTGTTCTTTTTGCGCCGCCGAAGGAATGCGGGCGTGTCATCTTCTTCAACGGTTGCCTCGGGTTGAGCCCAAATATCGGTTGGCGTCTCGTCTGCAAATGCGGCAGCAGCTTCTTCAGAGCTTACTCCGTCCTTGGCTTTCTCGTCACTATCGCTGTCGCTATTCTTTTCCATAGAAAGTGCGGCAGGCTTGTCGAGCGCATTGGCTTGTTCATGTAGGTACTCTGTATCAAAGCCGGTCGCAATGACGGTGATGATGAGTTCATCTTCTAGCTCTGGCTTCAGCGTGGCACCAAAGATGATATTTGCATCAGGTGAAACAGCGTTTGTAATAATCTCGGCTGCCTCTTGAATCTCGCTCATGCTCATGTCATAGCCGCCCGTAACATTGAACAAGACACCCTTTGCGCCGTCGATAGACACTTCAATCAGTGGTGATTCAATCGCTTGCTGTGCAGCTTGGGCAGCGCGGTCTTCTCCACTCGCTCGGCCAATACCCATTAGCGCAGAGCCTGCGTTGCTCATAATCGCCTTCACGTCGGCAAAATCAAGGTTAATCAGTCCGTGCTCGGTAATCAATTCCGAAATACCCTGCACACCCTGTCGCAATACATCATCTGCAATCTTAAATGTTTCTAGCAGAGGAGTGCGTCGATCAATTGTTTGCAGCAGACGATCGTTCGGGATTGTAATCAACGTGTCTACATTTCTACTCAGCTGAGCAACGGCCCAGTCAGCGTTTGTGCGCCGCTTTTCACCTTCAAAACTAAACGGCTTCGTGGCAACGCCTACAACCAGTATGTCGAGTTCACGAGCAACCTCAGCCACAACGTAACCTGCTCCTGATCCTGTACCGCCACCGGCGCCAATGGTTACGAACACCATGTCTGCACCGTTCAATGCGTCACGAATTTCGTCACGAGACTCATTCGCCGCCGCTTCACCCTTAGACGGGTCAGCGCCTGCGCCAAGGCCACCAGTCGTATCTTTTCCTAGATGTATCTTTAAGTCTGCTTTTGAATTATGGAGTGCTTGTGCATCAGTATTCATCGCGATGAACTGCACGCCTGTTAGGCCAGCATCCTTCATGCGGTTTACTGCTGAGCCGCCGGCACCACCAACGCCAACTACTTTAATACTCGCAAATGTCTGTATTTCACTTGGTTTAACCTCGGGCATACGTAAGCTTTCTCCCTACCTATTCAAATAATGTGTTCATTTCTAGTATAGCACCACTGAGTACAATTTTTAAACCTTGAATTTACCAAGGAAGCTACTCAAGACACCACTCGCTTTTTTCAGTGAAGCCTTTGAAGATGCCCCACTTTGCTTGCGTTGCTTTGTCTTGCCTTTGGTGGTCTTTCCGCTCGCGTCTGAGTCAATCAGCATCAGTCCGACCACGCCTGCATACTCCGGTGATTCAACCTTGTCGGCTACGCCACCAAAGCCTTTTGGCTTTCCTATATGCACTGCTAGTGCCAGCTTCTCTTTGGCATACTCTACGATATGCGCCATATTTGCGCCGCCGCCTGTCAGTACAACCCCGCTTGGTAGCTTGCCTGCTCTGCCAGCCTTTTTCAGTTCAGCCTGCACCGCTTCAAATATTTCTTCTAGCCGTGCGTCAACAATTTCATCTATGTCATTTGTCGTAAAGCTGTGAATCTCTTCACCTTCCTTTACGCTTATACCGCTATTATCTTTGCGCATCACCGCGCTGGCATGCTTCAGCTTCACATCTTCAGCCACAGATGGATCTGTTTTCAAGCCAATAGCCAGGTCATTTGTAATATTGACGCCACCCATTGGGACAACGCCAACATACTGTAGATCGCCTTCTTCAAACACTGCTACACCTGTCGTTGCGCCACCTAGATCAACCACAGCAACGCCGCTTTCAATCTGCTGTTCATTTAATACTGCCCTAGCAGAGGCAAGCACGCCTGGTACCAGTGTGTGCGCATCTACTTTCGCCATGTCCGCTGCTTTTTCTACGTTGTGCAAGTGTGGTGCTAGCGCGGAAACGACATTAGCGTTTATTTCAAGTCGTGTGCCTGTCATACCAAGCGGGTCTTTTATATTCTCTTGTCCATCCAGCTTGTAGCTATGCGGCACTACTTCAACTACCTCACGGTTTGGTGGTACTTTACCAGTAGTCGCGACATCCTCTAGCCTATGTAAATCTTCTCGATTTACCTCATGATCAACAGACCCAACCGCTATCATGCCGTCGGTTTTTGTGCTAAGAATGTGTGCACCGTTGATACTAACCGTCGCAAAATCTACCTGGTACCCACTCATTCGTTCTGCTTCACCAAGTGCATCATCGATTGCTGATGCAGGACCTTGCAAATTCGCAACGATACCTTTGCGCATACCACTGTTTGGCGCTTTGCCTACGCCAACAATTGAAGGATTTCCAGTTTCGCTATTAATGTGCGCGACCGCACAACGTACAGTCGTCGTACCAATGTCTAAGCCGACTGCATATCGAGAAGTTTCTTGCATAAGCACATTATAGCATAATAGGACCGCAGTATATTACGTCATGAACACCCTACGAGCACTGGCGCTACGACCAGTCAGGCACAACCAGCTGCCTTTATAGCATAGTTAAGATTTCAGCGCCGCTTTCAGTAATCAGCACTGTGTGTTCAAACTGCGCGGCAAGGCTTCCATCGCGTGTCGAAATTGTCCATCCGTCCTCATGATCGTGCAATGTTTTTTCGCCACCCAGTGTAGCCATAGGTTCAATTGCAATCGTGTCCCCGGGCACTAGAATTGGCCCGCTGCCTCTTACGCCATAATTTGGCACCTCTGGAGGCATGTGCATTTCTAGGCCAACACCATGTCCGACCATATCTCGAATAATACCCAAGCGCGCATCGGTCAACACCTTTTCTACCGCTGCTGAAATGTCTCCAACATGAGTTCCGCTACCTTTTATAGCGTCGATGCCAGCGTATAAACTTCGCTCAGTGTTCTTCAATAGATGTTTTGTAGCACCGCTTGGCTGCTCACCTATTACAGTGGTGAATGCCGCGTCTGTTTTCATGCCGTTATATGCAATCACTAAGTCAAAGCCAACAACATCGCCTTTTTCAAATGGAATATCCGTCGGCACACCATGTACAATTGCTTCATTCACGCTGATACATATGACATTAGGGAAATTTACCTCTGCTGTTTTGTATGTGGCAACTGCCCCAAGGTGTTCAATCTCTGCAGCTACCCATGCATCAGCCTCAAGCCCAGTCATACCAACACTCAGCTGTTTCTTCAAGCCATCATAGATCTGCGCCAATATGTGGCCGCATTCACGCATTGCTTGTATTTGCGCGTTTGTTTTTGGTGGCTGTGTCATCTACGCCCCTACGACTTCAGCGTACAAGCGGTCATGCACCTCGCCAGCGGTGCCTGTGCCATCAATATGAACAATCTTCATGCCTTCTTCGGCAAAGATACCCAGTACCGGGTACATCTTTTGACGATAAATCGCCATGCGCTTTGCGATTGTTTCAGGCGTGTCTTCCATGCGTCCACGCAGCTCAAGGCGCTTCTTAATTTCTGCCTCAGGTACCTCTAGCACCACTACCTGCTCGATTGTCTCGTTATTTTTCTCTAGATATTTCGCCAGCCACTCAGCCTGCACTTTTGTGCGCGGAAAGCCATCTACAATTATATTACCGTAGTGTTTCGATTTCGCATCTTGAACAGCTTCGTTGAACACTTCAAAGGTCGAACCGTCGCTTACCAAATCACCACTTTTGAGAATCTGAATAATCGCAGGGTCATTGCTATTTCGTAGCATTTCGCCAGTAGACAGCCATTTCCAGCCCATTCGCACTGCCAGCATTTGTCCCTGCATGCTTTTTCCGGCTCCCGTCGGACCAAACAGTAAAATCATTCTCTCCCCTACTTTGCTAGTTGTTCTTTTACTACCGTTGCTACCATCGAGCCGTCAGCTGCATTGCCAAGTTTGCCCTTTACCGCGCCGATTACCTGGCCCATCTGCTGCATACTTACATCGCCCATGTTCGCAATTACCTCATCAACTGTAGCACGAATTTCGTCCTCGCTTAATAGCTCTGGCAGGTATTTTTCTAGTACCGCGATCTCGTTTTTTTCATTCTCGGCTAATTCCTCGCGACCGTTTTGTTCATACAGCGTAATACTCTCTCGACGCTTCTTTACTTCACGAGCTATTATTTTTTCAATCTCATCATCTTGCAGACCATCATCACGTTTGCCATGAGCAACTTCTTCGTTCAGGATAGCTGCCTTAAGGTTGCGTAGTGTGTCGCCCTCAAAACGATTGCCGCCTAATAAGGCGGCTTTCATATCGTCTTGAATTTGCTGCTTCAGCGCCACTGCTTAGCGGCCCCCCATACGCATTTTTGCCATCTTATCAGCCTTGCGTTCTTTACGCAAAATTGCTTTTTTACGACGGTCAGTTTTACTTATAGGTTTCGCAAACCGTTGGCTTGCTTTCGCTACGCTTAGCTTGCCACTCTGCAGCACTTTGCGATTAAAACGACGAATAACATTCTCGTTCGCTTCGCGCTCGTCTTTACGTGTAACTTGTACCATATCGTTAGCCATTGTAACAGAGATAGAGCTGAATCACAAGTCTATGTAGATACATTCAATAAAAAGCCTTCGACACTACGCCGACCCTGCCATTCATTAATGTCAGGCTGGTACCACACTGTCACTCGCTGTCCTACTTCAACAAAATAATGCTCTGGCGCATTGAAGGCTATAAAATGCATCGAATTTCCTCCCACGGGCCGCAGCTCGAGTTTAACGTGTTGTCCGCTGTCACCCATACGTCGGACCCTTACTACCTCAAGTTCAGACGTTTGCAATATTGGCTGCATATTGGCACTTCCAAACGGCTCAAGTAAAGACAGCATCCTTACTAACTCTTCTGTTACATGCACAATTTCCGCAGACGAATCAGCGCGTGGAAGCAATAAATCGGCTTGTTTTTTTAGCTTTTTATCTCGGTAATGCTTATTCACTCGCTCCCTAAACGCCTGAATGTTTTTGGTTGGCAACGTCACTCCAGCGGCCAGTTTATGCCCGCCACCTTTAGTAATAATATCGTCGGCTGCGCGAATCGCATCTGCTGCTGAAAAATCACCATAGCTGCGCGCTGAACCTTTACTTTCATCGCCCATTTCTTGCAATACAAAGGTTGGTTTTTTATACTTTTCTAGCAATTTCGCGGCCACGATTCCCACGATGCCATGATTCCAGTCAGGGCTACTGACAACAAGTACGTCATCATGAGCCATAGTCTCTGCCTGTTGCACGGCCGCTTTGTATATCTTGTCTTGTTCAGCGCGGCGTTCAGTATTCATTACATCCAGTTGTTGCGCTTTTTCAAGTGCGGTCATACCATCAGTTGCTGTTAGCATGTCTAATGCAATCTGTGCGGTTTCCAGCCGTCCTGCCGCATTCATTCGCGGCCCTAGCGCAAAACCCAAACTCCGTGCGTTCACCTTTTCTGGTACCACACGTGACACCGCCATTAGCGCCTTTAGCCCAGGTCGTCGTGTTTTCGCCAATACTTTCAGCCCCCAATACACGTGCATACGGTTTTCATCTACTAATGCCACCACGTCACACACCGTCCCCAGAGCTACCAGGTCGAGTAGCCATTTTTCCTGACCTACATCAAGCCCATCCAGTCTTGTTTGCAGTGCTTGCACCATCTTGAACGCAACACCAACTCCAGGTAGATCCAAAAATGGATAGAGCGTTGGTTCGGTATGTGCTTTTTTAGATGCTCTATTTTTCCCGGATGATTTTTTATCTGAATCTTGCCCAAGCGAGGACTGTCTGACCATAAGGAGTTCCGCAGCTTGCAGTGATTTAGATGAAAAATTATCACGGCGAAAATGAGTCGCGTCTGAAAAAGTACGGTACGGATCTTTTAATACTAGATTCTCATACGCTTCTGGAAAATCCTGTAAAAGCCGCTTTGGATTTATCACAGCCACGGCAGGTGGCTGTTCAGCTGCCACATTGTGATGATCTGTCACAATCACGTCCACTCCCAGCTCTTTCGCACGCGTAATTGGCTCGTGGCTCAAGCTGCCACAGTCCACCGTAATGATTAGCGTTGCCCCCATTGCGGCAATCTTTTCTACCGCCTCCACTGTCATACCATAGCCCTCGACAAAACGATTCGGAATAAATGCGTCAACGTGCCTGAAGCCAAAACTTTCAAATGCATCAAGCAGTAGTGTCGTTGCCGTCAGTCCATCAATGTCGTAATCTCCGTAAATGGTAATATGTTCTTGATTCTCCTTCGCTGCAACAAGTCGTTTCACTGCAGCCTCCATATCGGGCAGCAAAAATGGGTCATGCTTCTCCTCATACACAGGATTCAAAAACGCCTCGCGTTTCGCCTCATCATTAAGGCCGCGAGATTTCAAGATTTCGTCAAAAATTTTACGGGCAGTCATATACCCAACTATACAGGTTGGATGTCTGAAGCTGTGCGTTTGCGGCCTGCCTGGTGCTGCTGGCTTTTTATCACAATGCTTTGTAGTTCTTTAAAAATAGGAAACTGCTTATTGGTCGCGTAAATTTTCGTGTTTCCTTGCTTCTCGCTCTTTAAAAATCCAACTTTTTCAAGACGTTTCAGCTCGCGCTGTATGTTGCCCGGATCTTCCTTAATCAGTTTCGCAAGGCCTCGTACGTGTGTGTGAAAATCTGGGTATTTCGCGTAAACTACCACTATTTTACGGCGCACACGACTAGTAATAAAAACGTCTAGCATATTCTCCCTTTATTAGACCTTGCTGTTGGTTGTTACTTTCAATCGTAGCACAATCTTACAACAGTCTTCAAGGCTTTTCGTTATAAATCTAACGCCAATTCAGCACTATCTGGTTAATTTTCGCAATCGTCTCTTCATGACTGGGAACACTATTGTCTTCATAGTAATGATCAATTCCCATGAAGTTTTCTTTTACGTCCAGAATATGCAGCTCGTCAGCGGCAAGGTGTAGCTTATCTACAGCTGGCACCGTGGCTACAGGTGTTGCCACGACAACTCGCTGGGTGCGAATTGGTTTTAAAAAGTCCATCGCAACATCTATCGCTGCACCGTTATCAATTCCATCAGCCACTAATATCACCGTATGGTCGCGCAACATATCATGGTCAATCAAGCCGCCATCTCCTAGTAGTCGATTGATTCTTTGAAACGCTTCTCGCTTCTGCTCGTCTAGGTAACCATGAAATTCACTAGTGTATTCGTCTACCTCGCCAGCGCTAAACATCCCGTTGTAAGTAAAGCCACCACTCTCAGACACGCCACCAAAGTTCATGCTCTCGCCCGGCACCTCAATTTGCTCAATAAGTAACATCGTTAAAATACAGTGCAGCGCCTCAGCTATCTGCTCGCCCACCAGCACACTGCCGTCACTTAAAGCCACTACCGCACAGTTTTCATATCGATATCGTTGTACTAGCTGCTGTGCAAGTAGTGCGCCGGCATGAGCTCGTGATTCAAAATACATATGGTTTTATTCTAATGGCTTCACGTGCTACTGTCGAGCTATACTAGAGTTATGTATTATTACGAGGTCGCGCCAAATCAAATTATTCGAGCAGGGCAGCCCAGCCTTACCTACTCGTCGTCAACACCTCTTTCAATTGGTCAGGTTGTACGTGTTCCTGTGGGCCAAAAAACGGTGACCGGCCTCATCATTTCCTCAATTCACAAACCTCAATACGAAGTAAAAGAAATCGCTACAATTATCGAAGAGATCCCTCTTCCGCCGCCACTTGTACAGCTAGCATTGTGGCTCAGCGAATACTACTTGACTCCTCTTGCGAACGTTATACAAACCATCCTGCCGCGTGGCGTTGAAAAGACGCGGCGCTCACGAAAATCTCACTCTGAAACTCGCTCCAGGAATCGAACAAATTTTGTATTCAATAAAGAACAGTCTGCCGCAATTGCCTCTATAAATAAAGCTCCGTCTGGAACAAGCATATTGCATGGTGTTACCGGTTCGGGCAAGACGGCTGTATATATCCAGCTTGCGAAAGAGGCTATCGAAGCGGGAAATTCTGTCCTCATTCTGGTGCCCGAAATTGCGCTTACCTCACAGCTTGTTGATGAGTTCTCGCAACACTTCCCAGACATCTTGCTCAGCCACTCTCGCCAAACCGAAGCGGAACGACACCTTGTGTGGCGTGAAGTATTAAACAGCGCGAGCCCACGCGTTGCCATCGGGCCGCGTTCTGCCTTGTTTCTTCCGCTCTCATCAATCGGCCTTGTTGTGATAGACGAATCACATGAACCGAGCTACAAGCAAGAGCAATCGCCCAAATATCACGCAGCTCGTGCTGCTAGTATGCTCTGCCTGCAGCATAACGCAAAGCTAGTACTCGGTAGCGCAACACCGTCGGTTCAAGATTACTTCGTCGCAACAGCGACCAATAAGCCCATTGCTCGTATGACTCATCCTGCGGCAAAACAGTACCGAGCACCGTCGGTCGAACTCATCGATATGACCAAACGGGCGAAGTTCAAACGTCATCGATTTTTATCAGACACACTGCTAGCACAACTCGAGAAAGACTTCGAACAAGGCAAGCAAGCTATGATCTTTCATAATCGTCGTGGCAGCACCTCTGTTACACTGTGCGAAAACTGTGGCTGGCAAGCTGGTTGTCCACGCTGTTTTATCCCCCTCACGCTACATGCAGACGCGCATGAATTACGCTGTCATATTTGCGGCTTAAAGAGCCAGGTCCCCACCTCGTGCCCAGAGTGTCAGCACGCAAATATCATCCATAAAGGCATTGGCACCAAGCTAATAGAGTCTGAACTTAAAAAACTATTCCCGTCTGTACGCATGAGCCGCTTTGATGGAGATACGTCGAGTGATGATACGGTAGAGGCTCGCTATAACGAGCTGTACAGCGGCGATATTCAGTTAATTATTGGTACGCAGGTCATCGCGAAAGGCCTTGACCTACCCCAGCTCCACACTGTCGGCATCGTACAAGCAGACGCTGGGTTAAGTTTGCCTGATTTTTCCTCGAGCGAAAGGACTTTTCAGCTGCTAGCACAGGCAGTCGGTCGCGTCGGACGAACCGCTCATCAAACACACGTTGTCGTGCAAAGCTACCAGCCAACCCACCCAATTGTCCAATATGGTCTATCTCAGAACTACGAGGGAATGTATCAGCGGGTGCTGTCCGAGCGCAAACAAGGCCACTTCCCTCCATACTGCTACCTACTACAGCTTGTGTGTTCATATAAAACAGAGGCCACGGCTATAAAAAATAGTCAGGAACTGCGCGACAAGCTACAACACATTCTACCGCCCGATGTACAAATTCTCGGCCCCACGCCGACATTTTACGAACGAATGCGCGACACGTACCGATGGCAGCTCATTATAAAGTCATCACAGCGCGAGCATTTACTAGAGGCAGTGCGCCATATGCCGCCGAAAAACTGGTATTTTGAACTAGATCCAATAAATCTGTTATGATAGCTATATGCGAAAAAGCACAAGCGGATTCACAATTGTCGAATTACTGATTGTCATCGTCATAATCGCTATTTTAGCTGCGATTGTTATCGTCGCCTACAACGGCATTCAAAATCGAGCCTACAATTCCGCCGTGGAAAATAATTTCTCAAACCTTAGTAAAAAATTACAGGAATACAAAATTGCGTCTGCAAACGAGCGTTTCCCGACAGGCGCAACCCAAACAGCCTTGCGAGATGCGCTCGATACGATCAATTTCAAGCTCTCCACCTCATCTTACAGCCCAACCCGCCTTGATGGCGCCGCGGCAAGCAACCTACTCTATATCGATTCAAACAGTGGTAGTGAATTCGCTCTCGTGGCGCGCAGCAAGTCAATGAAATTGTACGCGCTCACTTCAGGCTCTGGTTCTGCAATAGAATACACTGGCACCTATGCAGCCGGCTTCCCCGCCGTGAGCTATACCGCCCTTGCTGCAGACCTTGGTATCAGCAACACCAGTATTGTGACCTACTTCATTTACGCAAGCGGCAACTTCCGTATCTGGGAGTGATTCCTTCTCATCTGTTATACTTAGTGTAGTGAAAAAAGAAGACATTATCACATTGCCGAATCAACATCTGCGCACCAAGTCTACTAAAGTGCATGTTATTACAGATGATACGAAGAAACTCATCGATGATATGACAAGCGCCGCCCTCGACTGGGAAGCGTCGCGACCGCACGAAATTAGCGCCGCCCTGGCCGCCGTACAGATTGATCGCCTCGAACGTGTCATCATTGTTCGCGCTGATTTTGATGACAAACACAACACCGAGTTTGTACCCCTTATTAACCCAGAAATCATCAAAACCGAAGGTGAACCAGTGGTAATACAAGCCGAAGGATGCCTTAGTGTAAAGCATGTCTACGGAAATGTCCCCCGCTACCCAAAGGTACGCGTAAAAGCGCTCGACATCACCGGTCAGGAAGTCCGCATCAAGGCTGAAGGCTTCATGGCCATGCTACTCCAGCACGAAATCGACCATACGAATGGTATCGTGTTCATCGACCATATCAAAGATTCTCCAGAGGCTTTTTACCGTCTAGATGACAGTGGCGAGCTTGAACCTCTCGATTACAAAGAAAGTATCGAAAACAATGTCACGCTCTGGGACTAACGAATCAACTATTTTCTTCGGTAGTGGCCCAGTCGCAGCTCAAAGCCTAGAGCTACTGCTTGCGCACACCCCTATTGAAGCTGTTGTTACTAAACCGCGCCCTCTACATCACAAGGGTAGCGTACCAGTACTCGACGTTGCGAAAAATCACGGCCTTCGCGTTATCGAAGCTAGCACTAAAAAAGAACTAGAGACCGTGCTGCAGGCACAACGATTTTCCAGCCGATACGCCATTCTAATAGATTTCGGCATCATTGTTTCTAAAACAATCATCGATATCTTTCCGCTTGGCATTATCAACAGTCATTTCTCGCTACTCCCTCACCTTCGTGGTGCCGACCCAATTACATGGGCTATAGCAAATGGGGATGATAAAACTGGTGTCAGCCTCATGCTAATAGACGAGGGCATGGACACAGGCAAACTGCTCACCTCGCGTACACTGCCTATAAAACCCGACGAAACTACGCCCGAGCTTACGAGCCGTCTCATTCAGCTCAGCGATAAACTGTTGCAAGAATATGTACCTCCATACCTTGCTGGCGAATTACAGCCAAAGAATCAGCCTCATCCAGATCGAGCTACCTACTCGCGCAAGCTTACCAAAGCCGATTCTTTGATAGACGTTACCGAGGCTGCGGATGTCGTCGAGCGCAGGATTCGTGCCTTCTCAGGCTGGCCTGGTTCACGTATGACACTCGGCAGCGTCGACGTCATCATCACCAAAGCACACGTCTCTGAAACAGAAACAGATCTTTCCATTCGCTGCGGCGATGGCAACTACCTTGCCATCGACATGCTCAAGCCCGCCGGCAAAAAAGAAATGCCCGTACGGGCATTCCTAGCTGGGTACAAACACAAGCTTTAGGCAGCTTGTGGTGGCTGTTCGCTCTGCTGAGCTTGCGCCTGCATGCCACCCAATATTGCATCGCGATTCGAGATAATTTCTTGTTTTAACTCTTCTAGCACCGCAGCTACGACATCACGATAATCAGGTCGGTTCACTTCTAGCCATTTGGTTGCTGTAAACTCTGCTACGAGGCGAGGGTCATTGGCAGGTAAATTGGTCGCCTGCTGTAGCTTCTGAAAGGCTTGATCTTGCATGTAAGTTGGCGCGTGTTCCGCGAGCCAGTTATCAATTTTCTCTTGTTTTCGATCAATAATTTCTTCGAATTCTTCTAGCTGTGAGTCGCTCAGGCCGTCACTTAGGCGAGTACCCACGCGAAGCTCTAACTCGCTATAAATATGCTGCAAGAATGGCTTTTTCTGCTCTTCAGGCAGACCATCCAGGCCAATGTCTTTTAGAAACTGGTCGTCAAGTCGAAACATACACTTCTTTCTTTTACCGTACTTTCCTGTACCATTATACTACATACAAAAAATCTCCCGCAAAACGGGAGATTTTTATTTAGTTATTTATGCTGCTAGGTCAAAGCCGTTGCGCTTTGATGATGTGGCAAGTATCTGCAAGGCTCGCTTGGAAAGTTTACCTGGCTCAGAGATACCCCAGTCATTGAAGCGTTTATCGTAGTATGCTTCACCAATCTTGTTTAGCTTTGGGCCGGCATCTTTCAATACATCGCCCCACAGGTCTTTTGGAATACCAAGTTCAAGCATGGTCTGGTTCCAGCCTTCGTTTGGTTGAGCATTCTGAGCAGCCTTCGAAAAGTCAGCCCATTCTAGCCCGCCACCAGCACCACTATTACGGTGTAGCGTACCGCCACCGGTAATATCCTTGCTCTGTTCTGTAGCGTTATTCACGCTGTCTTGAACATGGCTCATTGCATCGTTAAAGAAATTACCGTTACCAGTCATGCCGCCGCCATTGTGGCGATTGACCAGATACCAGGCCGTACCACCAGCTAGTGCAGCAACACCGATGATACCAAGCGCTAGCTTGCTCTTCTTGTGGCTACCAAGTCGTTCACTAACACGTGAAGTTTGGCGGCTTAACTCGGCTGCAAGACCAGACGGCGTTGCTATATCGCGAAGGCGTTCCCACCACTTGCGTGGCGTGTAGGCAGCTTCTTGCTCTTGGCGCGCAGCAGTTGCTTCTGCGACTAGACGACCTTGGCCAATGTCGCTGTCGAGCATTTGCTCCAGTCCGTCTGTTGATACGTGGTTGGAATCTTCTTCTGCTGCGGTGTCTACACCAGCATCAAGCGCACGCTGTAAAGCTTCTGTACTAACGTGTGTATCATCTACTTCAGCACGGTGACGCCCTGGTTGGCGCTGTTCAAACTCCGCTTGGCTTTCGCCTTCGCGGGCTTGATTATCAGCCACACCGTTCTCTTGGGCAACACTGTCAAACATTGGGGTGTCTTCGTCGCTAAATTCAGCACGATGACGACCCTCTGCTTGCTCGCCATCCTCTGTGTCAGAAACGTCGCTAGTCGTATTGTCGCTATATTCAGCAACTTCTGCGCGAGCATCATCCACAAAACTCATCACCTCTTCGTCAGACCAATCATTATACTCGTCTTCATCGAGGTAACCATGAGCATACAATGACTCACGTATGTCTTTTGGCTCTTCTAGTATGCCCACGGCTTCGTGTAGCATGCTTTCAGATTCACGAGCGCCGTAGCCTTCGTGTATTTGGTCGGCGTGTGCGGCAATCAGCTGCAGCTCGTGGTCAGACATAAATTTACCACCCTTTGAGCCAACACCTGCCGATATATGTGCACGGCCTGCTTTGTCTACGTCAACTAAATCACCGACTGAATCAGTCAGTTCGGTGCGTGCTTGCTTGCTTAGTGTTTCGCTCATTGTGGTGGATTCCTTTCAGAATACGTGCGGTTTTTGTGTTTTTATTTGGTTATGCTTACATATTAGCACAGATTTGATTAATTGTCAAGTATCTACTGGTGCTCGTAGTTGTGTATATGGCTGTAGTATGTACCAATAAAAGGTTCGTTCACGTACCCCCAGCCTCCCTTGCGGGTGGCTGGGGGTACGCGTTGCGTGAACGAACGGTCGAACAGGGTCAGTCTTCTCGCACCCGCCAGGGCACGAGCTCTCCGAAGCCCACGTTGCCGCAGACTGCACGGAGGCTGACCTTCGGGTCGACGGTGCAGTCGCCGGGGCTGACATGCAGCCACCAGACGTCACCGCCGAGCCCGTAGATCGTGCCACCCTCGACCGCCTCGCTGCCGTTCCAGTACCAGTTGCCCGAGTACTGGAACGGGCCGAGCAGCTGCACGGCCACGTAGTCCGTGGTCGTGACACCGCTGCCCAGCAGCTGGCGAAGCGCCGCTGCCTTGCGCGACTCGGTGTCACGCAGCGTGGCGATGTCGCCGATCGAGGTGAGCGGCTGGCTGAACCTGCCCGACGTGTTGCTGTCGGGCAGGTCCTTCCAGCGGACCTTGAAGGTGTACTCACCTCGACGGAATCCCGCTTCGCCCAGGAAGTCCACGACGGCCTGTCGGCTGTCGCAGCTCTCGGGCTCGGTGGTCTCCTCGTCGGTCGGAGTGTCAGACGGCGACGCGCTGGGCGACGCCGACGTGGTCGGAGAGGCACTCGGCTCGTCGTCCGCGCTGGACGACCACCCGATGGGTCCCACCAGGAGAATGAAGGCCGCGAACGCAGCCCCCGCTCCTCCCAGGATCGTTCCGGTGCCTCGCCTCATCGGACGTCAACCTCGGCGTGGGTCCGCGCGTCGATGCGGTCCTCCGCTGCCTCCAGCACGACGCTGGCGTAGGCCCGGACGTCCTGCTGCTCGTCGTCACCGGTCAGGTAACCCACGAGGAACGCCAGCGCGCTGAAGCCGAACGGCCACGCGAACTGGTCGCGCCAGTACCAGTCGAGCGGCGTGATCCACGCCACGAGCAGGTACAGACCGAACACGACACCGAAGGTCACCAACGACCAGGTGACGGCCCGGCTGAGCCGACCGTTCTCGCTGCTGAAGCGCACCTGAGCGATCGCCGTGGAGGCGAGCGAGAGCGACTCCCGCGCGCAGGCCTCGACCTGGTCGATGCGGCCGTTGAGCCGCGCCTCGGCGTTGGTGATGAGCTGCGCCAGGTCGTCCTCGTCCGTCGGGCTCCCCACGAAGGCGGGCTCGTCGGGCTCCTCGATCACGTCGAAGTCGGGCTCGGGCGCCTGGCTGGCGCCCTCGTCCTCCTCCGGCTCCTGCCGCTCGGCGTCGGCCACCGCCTGCTCCGCCGCGCGGGTGCGGGCGGTGTCGGCGGCGACGTCGTCGTCGCTGGAACCGTCGGTCTGGTTGTGCTCCTCGGCGGCGGCCATCACGGTCGCCGCGGCCTGGCGGGCCGCGGGGTCGCTGGTGCCGCGCTCCCTCAGGAGCGCCTCGGCCCGCTCGGTCAGCTGGCGGAGCGTCGCCGTGTTGTTGGCGAAGACCCGCTCGGCGGCCTCCTCAGCGAGGCCCTCGATGGCGTCGATGACCTCGTTGCTGAAGGACCCCTCGAGGACCCGGCGGTGGGCGGACGGGGTGGTGCTGGGGTTCGTCGTCATGACGGTACCTTTCCTGTTGCATCTGCCGACTCTAGGGTAGAGCCGTGCAAGGTGACCACTGCTAATCCGGACATAGCAGTGATCATCACGCGAGGTTCTTGTCTCCTCACGTGATAATCTACTGCTACGTCTATTGTTCGTTCACGCTATGTATGGGTCTGCGGGAGCACGAGTGCTCAACAGCAGTATTCGTCCATACTATAGCTATACAAAATTGCTATATGTTAACCTGCCCAAACGCTTCGCTTCGTCACATACGTACGAAGGGCGATTGTGCATACATTCTAGCACTTTTTTGCTAAATTGTCAATATGTAAGCATAAATGTCAAGCGTTATGAAAGTGTGCGTTTTACCAGCTCGCGGCTAAACAGCTCTAATTTGTCGCCTTCTTCTAGCTGTAGTTTCTTGTCTGTTTTCAAACTCAACCCGCACATATCACCTTCAAATACCTCTTTAGCTTCTACCTGGCCACGCTGCACTTTGGTCACGTCTACTTCTGCCAACGTTTCCTTCCCACGTAGTACACGAGCCTGTGCACCGGGGGTAATCTTGCCGCCCGTTACTTCACCACCACAAATGATTTCGTCTTTCATGGTGCGGAACACGCCTTTGATGGTAAGTTTTCCAAGCTCAGTTTCTTTCACCTCTGGTGCCAGCAACGCCTCCATGCTGCGCTTGGCATCATCAAGTAGTTCGTAAATCACTTTATAGATACGCACCTCTACTTTGTCGCGAGCAGCCTGGCGCTTTACCGCCGGTGGCAAATCTACGCTAAAGCCATAAATCACTGTATGTGAATCGGCTGCCAGATGCACGTCATTTTCCGTAATATTACCGACTCCACTGCCGACAATACGTAAGTTAATCTGGCCATCGGTTTCAATCAATCGCAAACTGTCGATTACAGAGGTTAATGAGCCTTGCACGTCGGCTTTTACGATCACGGTAAATTCCGCTGCGTCGTGTTGTTGGTTCATCATTTTCAATATGTCGGCAGAGGTAACGTTTGTGCTCGCCGCCTCTTTCTCACGCTCTAGGCGAGCAGCCACGGTAGCTTGGCGCGCTTCCTTTTCTGTCTTTACCACCGTAAAGGTGTCACCAAACTGGGGCAAATCTTTAAAACCGGTTATTGTAACAGGGGTCGATGGGCCAGCTTCTTTTATGGGTGTACCCTTGAAATTGAGTAACGTGCGAACTTTGCCGTACGCCGTACCTGCCACCAGGTAGTGCCCAGGGTGCAGCTTACCGTGTTCTACCAGTAGCCCAACTACTGATCCACGACCTGTTTCCATGTGCGCTTCAATGACTAGCCCTTCTGCTGGCGTGTCTTCATCGGCCTTTAGTTCTTCCATATCGGCAATCAGCAATACGTTTTCAAGCAATGTATCAAGGTTATCGCCTCGTTTGGCACTCACCTCTACCATAATGGTGTCGCCGCCCCACTCTTCTGGATTCAACTGATGTTCACTGGCAAGTTGTGTTTTTACCAGGTTTGGATTGGCCGTTTCTTTATCAATCTTGTTGATTGCAACAATAATCTTCGCGTTTGCTTCGCGCGCAAAACGAATCGCTTCAACCGTTTGTGGCTTTACGCCGTCATCAGCAGCCACCACGATAATTACCACGTCGGTAAGGGTTGCACCGTGCTGACGCAGAGCTGCAAATGCCTCGTGACCAGGGGTATCAAGCAGGGTAATTTTGCGATTGTTGCGTTCTACCTGATACGCACTAATGTGCTGGGTAATACCGCCAGCTTCATCATCGACCGTTTTCGTTTCCAAAATTGCATCTAATAGGCTGGTTTTACCGTGGTCGACATGGCCCATCACTGCTACGATAGGCGGACGCTCTACTGCGTGGTCACTCAGCACATGCTCTTTACGAGCTGGCCCTGAAGCGACCTCTTTCTTCTCGAGTCGCACATCGGTTAGCCCAAGCTCTTCTACAATAATGGTTGCTGTTTCAAAATCGATTTTCTGATTTATCGTAGCTATAATGCCGTTCTTAAACAGCTCGCCTATCAGTGTTGTCACTGGCAGATTCAAGGTTTCAGCCAATTCGCCAACCGTAATAGAATCGGCAATAACAACGACTTTTTCTGAATTGTCTGTGGCCATACTGGCTACTCCTTTCTGCTCGGCTTCCCTTGCGTCAGGAGAACCCAGCTATTTACGCCGCGCGCATTACTTTTTCTTCTTGTTGCCTGGAAGACTCAAACTAATTTTTCGGTTATCTTTGTCGACTTCCAGTACGACAAATGGTTTGCGCTCATTCAGCGTGAATACTTTTTCAGGGTCAACGCCTTCACCACTACCAAGCTCTGAGATATGGACCAGGGCCTCTACCGCCGGTGAAAGTTGTACGAATGCGCCAAATGGCGTAATACGTGTTACCGTGCCTTCAACCTCTGTCCCAGGCTTCATTTTCTCTACTTCATCAAGCCATGGGTCTTTGGTTAGCTGTTTCATACTAAGGCTTAGGCGATCTTTGTCGATGGCAATAATTTTTGCTTCAACATTTGCACCCACCTTTACGTAGTCGTTCGGGTCGTTCACGCGCTCCCAGCTAATTTCTGAGATGTGAATCAGGCCTTCGATGCCTTCAACGTTTACAAACACACCGTAGTCAACAACACCTGTTACTACACCGGTTACTGTGTCGCCTACCTTGAGTTTCTCAAGTCGTTCGCTCAGGCCTTCTTTTACGGCTTCTTTTTCGCTAAATATCAGTTTGTTAGCTTTGCGGTCGGCGTCAAGAATCCGAACAGTCAGATCTTTACCAACAAGACTATTCAAGCGCTGCAGAATTTCGTCTTTGTCGCTACTACCAACACGTGGGTAGTGTTCAGCAGACAACTGACTGACGGGCAGGAAGCCACGTACACCTTCGTACTCAACCAATAGTCCACCACGGTTAGCGTCGTATGGGCTGATAGTAATTGCGTCACCAGCTTCCTGTTTTGCTACTACTTCTTCCCAGCCACGTTCTTTGGCTGCTTTTCGTAAGCTCAGCAGGCTGTAGCCGTTGTCTAGCTCGGCGTCTACAACGCTAGCAGTTACTTCATCGCCTTCTGCGAGGCTTCGCGAAAACCCGACTTCACGGCGTGGCACGATACCAACACCCTGCGGGCCTAAATCTATTAATACTTCGTGTTTCTTCAGGCTTAGTACGGTTCCCGTAATAGTTTCGCCTGAGGTTATCTGCTTGACGCTGCTTTCTGATGCGAGCAGGTCATCCATTGTGAGGGCTTTTGTTGCCATATGGCGTCAAAGTCTCCTTTGTTACGTTAATATTTCTTGAGAGCATACGAAAACAGGCACGCTCCTAGATTAGGTCTATTGTACGCTAGTTACCTCTATATGTCTAGGGTACGACGGCTTTTTATGTATGAAGCAGCCGAGAAGGCTACTAGGCCAACTGCAACGGTCTGTGCGAGGGTCTCTGCGGGACCAGTTTCTGGCAAGCTTGCTACGTCGGCGTCGGCTTCAGTGCTGTCTACAGCACTCGTATCACCATCTGCCTGGTCTGTTGCTGCAGAGGTGTTCTCATCCGCTGTTGTATCTTCGTCATCGCTTGACGTTGCGCCACTATTCGTTGAGTCTGCTTCGTCTGAATTGCTGCCAGATGAACTGTTTGTTTCTTTATTCGTTTCAGTGGTAGCGGTGTCATTGCTGTCCGATGTATTTTTCTCATCGTTGTTATTTGTTTCATCGTCATTTGAAGCCACAATTCCCGTGTCTGTACTTGACTGATTATAACGTTGTACCCAATACAACCCACCAACTAGCAACCCTGCTAGCAGTATCGCTACGGCTACGTAGCCTAGTAATGACCCACCCTGATATCGTGTTCGTTCTCGCATGCTTACTCCACTTCAGGTTATTTCCTTAATTATACGAGGTTTTTTGCTTTCGTACAAGTATAGCTGGCTGTGCTACACTAAAACCACTATGCTAGTCGCAGTTGATACGGGAGGAACCAAAACGCTCATAGCAGCGTTTAATGACGATGGGTCTGTCAACGATTCGATGAAATTCCCCACCCCTCCTAATGTAGCCGACTATATAGCAATGGTTGTAGATACGATTCATACTATGTGCGGTAGCCAGAAGCTCGATGCCGTATGTATAGCCCTGCCTGGTCAAATAAAAGACGAGTTGCTTGTTTTCGCGCCTAATTTAGGCTGGAAAAATGTTGACGTAAGATCACTGCTACAAGCCGAACTAAAAACGAAGATATTCATTGAAAACGATGCCAACCTTGCCGGCCTAGGCGAGACAAGACAATTGAAGCATGTACCGGAACGCAGCTTGTATATTACCGTGAGCACTGGTATCGGTACGGGTTTTACGGTAGATGGGAAGCTCAAATCAAGCTACTCAGAAGGTGGCCACGCAATGCTTGAATACAACGGTACTCTAATGGAATGGGAGCAATTTGCATCTGGTAGGGCCATCCACAAACGCTATGGTAAGTATGCACGCGACATAACCAGCAAACGCGCATGGCGTTCAATTGCCAAAAATATCGCGAGTGGCATGCTGGCACTGTTACCGTTTGTACGGCCAGATGTTGTGATTATAGGCGGCAGTATTGGTACGTACTTTGAACGATACGACGAATACCTCGTCGGTTACCTCAAAGAACATCTTCCTGCTCGATTTATACCCAAAATTGTACAAGCTAAACACCCTGAAGAGGCCGTCATATATGGATGCTACTACTACGCCGTCGACCGACTCACTGATTAGCCAGCTAGCAGCTGATTTTCCAGACATTGCTTTTAAAAGCAAAGATACCTTTGAGTGGGATGCGAGTACGGCAACGGTGCTCTACGACCCCACAGATACACTATACGCCGAAAGAACACTACACGAGGTAAGCCACGCTGCCTTAAAGCACACTTCGTATGATAAGGACATTGACCTGATAGCTATGGAGCGTGAAGCGTGGCAGCTGGCAAAAACCAGCCTAGGACCAAAGTACAATGTGAATATAGCTGCGGATGTAATAGAAGACGATCTGGACACCTATCGAGACTGGCTGCATGCACGCAGCACGTGCCCTTCGTGCGAAGCTACTGGCATACAGGTAAAGAAACAGGGCTATCGCTGCGTTTCCTGCCAAGCTAGCTGGCGCGTCAACGAAGCTCGCATCTGCGCCCTTCGTCGCCATCTCACACAATAAAACGACACCCCGGCTGAGGTGTCGTTTTATTGTGTATTAGCTACACTTAGGCTGCTTTTGCAACGTCACTTGCCTTACGGCGACGTGAGACTTTACCACCCTTAGCGCCGGCAATGCGAGCTAACTGTGGGTTTGCAGCAAAACCGCCAGTGTGACCAGCACGGCCACCCTTTGCACCAATTTTCGCGTAGAAAGTTGGGTCTTTTGCTAGATTTTTTGCGGCTGCTTTCTTGCCGCCTGCTACTGTTCCTGCCATTTTCATGACTCCTTATATATTAAAAAGTCGCCCACCATAACAGTGGTCGACCCTCCTAATTACCTCACATGTGACATGTGTATGATGTTATATTAGCATAGCTTATGCTTTTTGTCAATATTTACTATAAGCTTTTTTATGTCTTAAAAGCTATTGCATTTATGCTTTGGGTGCTATATTATAGAGCTGGTTCCTATGAAAAAACACCAATTTTCATAAAGAATCGGCACCTGTTTGAACCCAAATATGGTTTAGACACTATGAAAACGAAACGACCCGATCTGCGAGACGGGTTGTTTTTTATTCGTTCAGCCTACAGTTTCTGTACTGATGCATCGAGCCTAGTCAGTAGACGCTGCAGTATTTTGTCGCTCGTGTTTGCAGCATCACTCATCCCTGCTATAGCTTGGTCTAGGCTATCGTAGGCATTTTCGTACTCTAAACGGTTCTCACTTTTATCTGCTTTTTTCAACTGCTGCCAGGCTTTGACGGCTTGGTTTACTTGGGTTTGCAACATTGAGCTAACGGGTTCATATTCTGCACTCGATTCTATCTGTTTCAGGTCCGAGGCTGCCGTTTGCCATGCCAAAACAGTGCTATCCCAGCTTTTATCACTAAGTTTCTTCGTATTTCTCAGGGGTGATAGTACGCCCAGCACTGCTTGCTCTGAATTTAGAAAAGCAACTACAGTATCAATCTCTGCTTTTGTTTGCGTATATGCACGAACTTTCGTTTTACAGGCATATACTGTCGTTTCCAACGAAGAAATCACTGTTTGCCATGCAATCTGCCAGCTTGGTTCACATATGTTTTCTATACCTTTTAGCTCACCAGATGCTGCTCGAAGTCCTTTCACGTTGGCAGACGCGTTCGTTTCCCCGGCGACTACAGCCCGCACCGTTACACGTTTTGCGCTCGCGGTTCTATCTGCAGCAGCTGAATTGTAGCTGTTCCATAGCCAAACACTCCAAACTGCGTACGCGGCAAGGGCTACAGCCATCACTGCACCTGCGATGAGGAACTGTTTTTTCGATAACTTAGGGACAGGAGTTCGCATATTACCTCGTTGTCCAAAGTTCACTGGCGAGTGGCCAGGGGTTAAACTTGCAGCCTTGTAGGTCGATAGATTGTTGTAGCATGATTGGTGCTAAGTTACCGCTGCCACTGCAGCTGAGGTGGTCGTGGCCAAGCCAATGCCCTACTTCGTGGTTGATTACCATGTGTTGATAGTCACGCAAACTTCCTCCTGCGTTGTTCCAGGCGGTTGTGGCGCCATTCCAGCGATCTTGGTTGATAATCACATACTGCCCAACTCTACAGCTCCAATCTGCACTACAGGCGCTCGAGAAACTCGGGACCAAGCTGGCTTGAGACAACACCAATACGAACTCGCCGCCGCTAGCTACTTGTCGGAATGACATCCCCAACCGTGCCCAACCACGGCTGTCGTTCATGGTCGCATTAGCGTTTGCTTGAAAAGTAGCAAAATCAGCTGAAGTAACGCCCTTTTGGATCACGCTGTAGGTTACAATGCGCCCAGCCAAGTTACTACGAGCGCCAGCAGGTTGCGCTGCCAAACGTGCAGCTTCTTCTGCTGCAATCTGCTCTTTTAGCCACTTTGGCTGTTCGATTTTAGGTGTCTTTATGTCTTTTAGTAGTTCGCGTAGGTCAGAGAAAGATTCGGGTTCTAGGGTCTTCGCATGCGTGTTTTGCGGTGCAATAAAAGCAAACATGGCCGCAAATACAGCCACTACTATTGCCCCCGCCAACACACGCTTTTGCATACTATCTATGATAGCATGGCTCGTTCTAGTGAACGGCTATCACGTATTCTGTTGAGTCGAATTGTACAGATATCTTCATTTTGTTTATTTCTCCATTCGGTGTTGTATATAGCATAACCGACATGTAAATATATTGCAACAATTTTTTGTTCAGTTTAAAGAATTTCATCAAGCAACCTCTGTTAAAAGCCGGGTAGACAAAGAAAAAGAGCTCGCGTTCGGAAACTCTTTTTATAATTCGGCACCGTGCTAGTTTATTTACTATTAAGCAGCGTCCTCATCTTGGAATCGGCGCATTTCTTCAAGCTGATCTCTCTCAAAGTTAAGGTTCTTGAGTGCACGCATACCCACTTCAGACTCCAGGAACTCGGCTGCCGCTTTGGTAGTCTCCAACTCAGGATTTCCGTTTATAACGATGAACTCGCTGTACTCTGCTCTGGCCAGCAGGGCAGTCGAATCAATGCTGCCTTTGACGGCACGGAAAATGTGACGCACTTCAGTTGCCCAGGGAGACACGCCGGTCTCTTTTGTGGCGAACCGGCTTACACCGGAGTGATCAAGTCGCATTTCCTGATAATGTCGGACTTCCTCTAACAAAGACTTAGGATGTCTGGTTTCCCTTGCTAAATCCTCTAAAAAAACATCAGTCGTAACACCCGATTCACGAGCTACCCTGTTCAGCCATGCGATATCCACAGAATCACTATCGGTATCAACCTTTGCACGCCTATAAATGTCATTGACGCGCAATGCTAAATTATCGCTACGTAGATAAGTATTTTTAAGAAGATGGAATCGCACTATTGCAACGGCAAATTCTTCCGGAGAGATCTCCGCAAACTTATCTGGATTAAGGTCGTATAGCTCCTCAGCGTCTCGAACTGCATTATCGATACCAAAGTCGCCACTTTCGGAGTGACTCTTCGCCTTACGCCATTCTTCATGGACAACTCGCGCGACTGATTCATCTCGTAGATATGGCGATTCCGACTGATGGATCGGCTGGCTTCGTTCGCTCATTTTAAAAATGTCTTTTTATGTTTTTTAGTGGTTATAGTTTCACATTAGCATAATTAGTTTAAAATGTCAATACCATGTACCCCTTGTGGCATCAGTAAAATTAAGATTTTACTGGCGAGCGTGCCTCATTCGGCATACATTAAGCAAGCTGAATATATACACTCACTTCGTTGACTCTTCATCGCCCGGGATTACACTGACACAAATGGGGAAACTAAAAATATCGAATTATGACAAAACCCCTCCTGTTCGGAGGGGTTATTGTATAATTCGGCACCGTGCTAGTTTCCCACTTGTGGCAGTATAATCGCCGCTGATGAGCTTGACTTCTGTGTTCGGTATGAGAACAGGTATTTCCTCATCGCCATGGGCACCGAAGGAAGGTTTTAGGCTCTTTTGCGCTCTTATTCTTTCAAGAGTGGGCCAAAACCTTTCTTCGGTGTCGATGACACGCACGGGTTTGGTGATGTGAAGGAATTGACTTCATGGTGCTACGCACCAATTGCTTGTTAAGTCTAGTCCACTTTTACATGGATTTCAAGATTGTTTGCATGAAACATGCAACAATCTTGAAACATAAAAAGGCAATGGGACTATTAGTATGCTTCAGCTCCATACATTACTGCACTTCCACCTTGCACCTATCAAACTGATCGTCTATCAGTGTCCTCATAGGGAAATCTCATCTTGAGGTTAGTTTCG
>JAUIII010000027.1 GCA_030431855.1 bacterium | reverse complement strand
GATGAGGTTCTTTCGAGCAACGAGCTAACAGGTTTATATCAACGACTGTCACGCAAGCATTCCGTTGTGTACACAATTCACCAACCTGCCCATAGTGAGCACTTTAATTTTTCGCTCAATCCAAGCTTGGCCGCACACTCAAAACAGCTCGATCGATATTTTGGTAACGTGCGGTCTGTCAATAAAGAACTCGCGCAGCTACGCGCAATTAAACAGCCGGCAGAACTAACAGCGTTACGTGCCGCTATCAAGGTAACAACTGATACGCTTGCTGACATACAGCGCAACATGGAATCATACACGCATGAATATCAGCTAGAAGCCGATATCAGCCATGGATTCCGTCGTAAGGGTGCTAAAGGACATGCGTACGACCCAATCGTGGCCGCTGGTATAAATGCCTGCACCTTACACTACTGCGATAATACTGCCCCAATCAAGTCAAAACAGTTGGTGCTCGTTGATGTTGGCGCTCGTAAAAATGGCTATGCAGCGGATATTACACGTACATATGTTCGTGGCAAGGCAACACAGCGTCAGTCAGAAGTTCACGCTGCACTGGTAAACGCGCAGAAGCAAATCATTGCGATGCTAGGCCCCGGGGTTTCGATCGAAGAATACCAAAAATCTGTTGACCAAGTAATGTATGACACTCTCGTAAGTGTAGGACTCAAGGTGGGCGACGAGCAAGAGACCGTACGCACGTATATGCCACACGCTATCAGTCATGGGTTGGGCATAGATCCGCACGATAGCTTAGGGGGTCCACGTACGTTTCAGGCAGGTATGGTGCTGACGGTCGAACCAGGTATTTATATTCCAAAGGAAAAAATGGGGCTCCGCATAGAGGACGACATCCTTATTACTGAATCGGGACGTACGAATCTCTCGGGGTCACTCTCGACAGACCTCTAGTCACACGCTATAATAGATGCTAAGTATGAAAAGACAATTCAGCGTATTTTTATTGAGGTGGTTGTTGAATTCGTTTGGCCTCTGGGTAGCTGTGCGGTTATTCGGTACCGGCTATGCGCAAACAGAGATAGACCATGCGTTTTTTGTGTTCTTGTTTGCGGGGCTGATTTTCTCTCTGGTGAATAGTGTTCTACGACCTATAGCTATTATTCTAGCACTGCCGGCGATTCTCATTACGCTTGGCCTTTTTACATTTATCGTGAACGGCTTCATGGTGTACGTATCTTTGATGTTAGCACCTGGACTAGCCATGACATTTTGGTATTCGGTCCTTACCGGAATAGTAGTAAGTTTGATAAACTATGTAGTAAGTAGCTTGTTAGAGCTTCGCTATGAAACGTCAAGAAAGGAAGCATAAATATGGATCTCGGAACAGTCCTGCAGTATATTACATTTAGTTCAGGGGTACTTATGATTGTCGCAATTCTCTTACAGCAACGTGGCGCGAGTCTTGGTGCGGGCTTCGGTAGCTCGGGCGAGCTATATACGACCCGACGTGGGCTCGATAAGAGTTTATTCGAAGCGACGATTGTCCTTACCGTTTTCTTTGTACTATCTATATTGGCTGGTTTATTACTACCTGGCGTCAACGGATAGGACGCATACTCGGTGGCAGACGAAAAAGGGACTTGGAAGCGATTTCGACGCCTTAGCTTTGATGGAAAAGCAGTCAGTAAACGCGCCAAGCAGGCAGAGACAAAAACAACACGGCATGCCAGAAAGTTCGTGCTTTCAAAACTTGGATCACTACGTAGTGCCAGGCAGCATATTATCACGTGGCTGCTGATTGTCGGCGTGCTGATAGGCGCGGTGGCAATGCAGACATTCTGGTATCAGCGATCATATACTGTTTCCGTGTGGTCGTCTGGGGGTACGTATGCTGAAGGCGTGAAGGGTCCAATCAACACGCTCAACCCTCTTTATGCATCATCAGACGCAGAGCTTTCGGCTTCGAAGCTGCTTTTTTCATCGCTCTATCGATACGATGCGAGCAATCATCTTGGTAACGACCTTGCGACCAGCACGAGTATCAGTAAAAGTGAGCGAAGTTACACCATTACGTTACGCAAAGATGTGTACTGGAACGACGGCAGAAAACTAACTGCAGACGACGTAGTGTACACGGTCGATTTAATGAAGTCACCAGACGCACGATCGGTTATGTACGGCAACTGGAACGATATCAGAGTGAGTGCGGTGAATGATTACACGGTACGATTTACGCTGCCATCACGCTATGCTGCATTCCCGCACGCATTAACCTTCGCAGTGCTACCAAAACACATTGTCGAACCTATTCCAGCGCCTGCGCTCAGGCAAAGCACGTTTAGTGTAAACCCCATTGGCACTGGGCCATTTAAAACAAGATTGCTTCAGGTGGCGCCAGATGGCAAGCATAAGATATTGAACATGCTCGCGAACGACGAATACTATGGCGGAAAACCACAGCTATCACGCTTTGCGATTCATGCCTACGATAACGCAAACGCACTGACGGACGCATTGCTAAGTGGTGAGGTAAACGCAGCCATGGGTATAAACGCAAAACCGGAGACTTTGCCAGAGACGTATACGACAAAATACCTTCCTTCATACAGCGGCGTCTATGCGATTCTCAATACCAACTCGGGCTTGCTAAAAGATAAATCTATACGGCGTGCACTTCAAATTGGCACTGACACTCAGGCGGTTCGAAAACAATTTGGCTACCCCGTGCCAAAGCTATGGCTACCGTTTGTCAATAACCAACTGTCGGGTAAGGGTATTCCAAAAGAACCTTCATACAACAAAAAGAAAGCAGCTGCATTGCTGACAAAATCGGGCTGGCGTTTAACTGGCTCGTCGAATGTAAGAGTCAAGAAGAAACAGCCTCTGCAGCTAAAATTTGTAATCGTGAAAGACGGTCAATATGAGCAAGTAGCCAAAGAGCTAGCCGCGCAGTGGCAACAACTTGGCGTGGGCGTTGATATTGAAGAGCATGATCCAAGGGACCCAAGCCAGAATTTCGTACAGCGTGTGTTGCAGCCGCGTGACTATGACGTGCTACTGTATAAACTCGTGATTGGCGCAGACCCAGACGTATACGCATACTGGCATTCGTCACAGGCATCACGGCTTGGATATAACTTTTCAAATTACAGCAACGATTTAAGCGACGATGCACTTACCAGCGCACGCGCAAGAAACGTTGCAGAACTTAGAAATGAAAAGTATAAAGATTTTGCAAAGCAGTGGCTCGATGACATACCAGCAGTTGGCTTGTACCAGCCAGTTGATCAATATGCCTATGGAAAGAGTGTGCACCCGGTCATGAATTTTGCCGGTGTACCAACGCCGGCGGATCGCTATGGTAGTATTTTGTATTGGTCTGCCGAGCAAGCCAACGTTTACAAAACACCATAAAACAGCTATACTAACAGATAAGCATATGCACTGGTGGCGGAATTGGTAGACGCGCTAGCTTGAGGGGCTAGTGTCCATTGCGGACGTGGAGGTTCAAGTCCTCTTCAGTGCACCACAATCATTCAAAGGCCAGCAGGCCTTTTATTAATACCATATTGTTCGTGTCCGATGATACGGTAGATCGCTACTATGTTTCTGTTGGGTCGCTAGAAAAATCGCGGTATCTACTTTTGCGGCTGTAGCCTGGGGAAAGCGTTCTTGAACGCGCTCGGTTATGCGTTCCAACGCAACTATAGTCGCAGCGCGAATCTCTACTTCCTCATCACTTCCAGACTCTAACTCGCTCTTTGTATCAATCATTGTTGCGAGTCCGACGTCGTACGCTAGTATCCGTAATGATCTTAGCAATTGTGGAATCTTGTAATCGGCAAAACCCGTAAGTAGCCCGACGTCATGAATAGGATGATGCAATTGTCCAGTCTCATAGAGATCTTGCAGTTTCGCCGGAACGAGCTGAGCGCGCTTATAAAAATGTACTGGAGTGTTGTTGTAACGGGCCTGGTCATTAAAGACTTCTGGTAATTCGCTTGCGAGCTGCCGTGCAATAG
>JAUIII010000014.1 GCA_030431855.1 bacterium | reverse complement strand
AAAAATTCATACTTTGGTACCGCGGGCCGGACTTGAACCGGCACGTCCGTGAGGACATGGGATTTTGAGTCCCACGTGTCTACCAATTCCACCACCGCGGCACGAAAGCATGAATTTTTAATTTGCGCTACAAAGGCCTACCAATTTCTACACCGTTGCATATTTATGGTAGATAGGTGTAAAAACACTCCTAACATTGTACAATAAAGGGAGCGAATTAGCATCCGCTATTTTTGCGTCTAAAAGAGTGGGACTACACAAGACTATGCGACCCGATGATATGAAAGCCCTAAATGTGCCACAACGCGGCACTGTGCAAACACCGCCTCGCCATCACGAGGTGGCTCATTCCGCCGTGGCGAATATGACTCGTCAGCAAATAGACGCGATCTACAATCAACAGGCTGGCATGGCAGCTGAAGAGCAAACACCTCCGCCCGCTGTTGCCGCACAATCGCCCGTACAGCCCGCCGCGCAAGCTCAGCCAAACTCATACCACCGCACCCACCAGCCGGCGCATACAGCCAGGGCAGCAGACTGGCAGCAATATCACAGCGCGTGGCAAGATTACTACAAACAGTACTACGAAAAATACTACACTGGCGCCGTGGCGCAAGTACACCAAGCCTACACCGACCAAGCCACCAAGTTGCAGCACCAAGCAGCCCAACAATCCGCAGCGGCGATTATGGACGCCGAGCAAGAAGCGCTGAGCACTGATGAAGCCATGTATGATTTACGCGCGCAAATCGTGAATAAAGTCCAGGAATCTGGTAAAAAAGTACGCAAAAGCCGACATTTCATGCCCGCGGTCGCCGCTATTTCTGTACTGCTACTATTTACCGTATTGCAGTTCAACCGTGTCATTATCGCCAATGTAAAAGCCTATGTGACACCAGGCGAGATCGACCCACAAAACATCATAGTAGACCCCAACGCCAGCACTGTCGTAGGGCCAAAACCTCTTCTCGTCATTCCCAAGATCAACGTTAGCGTGCCTATAGATTTTACCGCGCAGCCCGACCACGATTCGCAAATGGCGGCCATGGAAAACGGCGTGTCATACTTTGGCGTACCAGGTGCCAATAGCAAGCCAGGACAGGTGGGCAATACCGTGATATCCGGACACTCAAGCAATGATTTTATCGACGGTGGCAACTACAAATTCGTATTCGCGCTACTTGAGCGCATGAAAAAGGGTGATATCTTCTACGTAAACTACAAGGGGACGCGCTACACCTACACAGTTACCAGGATTCGCACGGTTGAGCCAGATGACGTCGCATCACTGACAGGCAAGACCACGAAGCCAATTGTGACGCTACTTACGTGTACGCCACTTGGTACCGCCAATTATCGACTGCTTGTTACTGGCACACAAGTGAGCCCCGACCCAGAAAAAGCAGCCTCGGCGCCAACCACCAGCAGCTCAACGCAAACCACCACAACTATCCCAGGCAACTCACCGACTATTCTCGAGCGAATCTTCGGCGCAAGCGGCAACTAGTGTAGTTGTTCGTGCATTAATCTAGTATCATTTGGCTACGCATCAGCGCAAAGCCATCGCCATTTTTAGCGATACTGTATATGTATTTGCCGTTGTCGGCGAGCACCGCGCTGAGGCCATTCTCAAGCTCGATACTATAGGCATTGCCGCCATCAAATTCAACAACTTTCATATCCTTGGCGCTATAGTAATACGCATGGTAGCTATCGAGCCACCGTAGTGCATCTGTTTGTTTTGTGCTAAATTTCGTCGTGGCATAGCTGGTGAGTTCATTATCATACGTGCTAAACGTCGCTCGGTGCTGTACTACGGCGAAACGTCCGTTTGCGCGCCACTCAAGCCCTCTCGGTGTTGCGCTAAGAGGGTACGCCGCCACGCTGGTCGCTGTCAGCGACGCGTCGGACGAGCTCGTGGGCAAGTTGTTGAGTCGATATATCATCAGGGCCGCCGTTGACGCAGTTGCAACATACGGGGTACCGAAATAGGTGTCGGCAGCGACGAATCGTACGCTCGTTCCGTCTACCGGCAAATCTCGTGTTTCGGTTTGACCAAGCGTGATGTAGCCAACTTTCTGCACGCGTTTCGACGCTTGGTAGCGATACACAACGTGTTTTGAATCCACTAGCGAAAACTGGTTGACGTTTTTTACCATAATAGGGGAAAGCGACTGGCTAGACGTGTCGATCATTCGTAAGTCGCCATCGGTAGTCTGTATAATCACTCGGTTGCGCGAGCGCGGATCGAATGCGGCAGCCTTAATTGCAATGTCATACGTTGTTGATAAGTCGATACTCTCGCCAGATGTCTTCGCGTCTACCATTTCCCAGTTCGTTTTGGCGCCTACGCGGTTGGTGTACAGCAGCTTCTGGCTGTCAGCACTCCATTCTCGCAGCGTCATTACACTTTTTGCCGATGATTGCTTCAAAGAAATGTTCGTAATGTCATACTCGGATGAGCGGACATCTACCAAACGCAGTACCGTAGGCGATGTCGTTGAACTATACGCGATATATCTGCTGTTGGGTGACGCCAGCGCCTGAGACGCTTTGCCGAGGGCTCGCACTGGTACTGTCTCAATAGCGTTTGGCACTAGTTGGGCATAATTGAGCCACAACACCTGTCCAGCGGTTACATCCACGAGCTTAGACCACTGTTTATAACCTTCCTTCTGCATGGTCACCGTGTACTGGCCAGGGTTTACCGTAATCTTGTTCGGCGTGCTGTTCGCTAGCTTCGCACGACCAATCGTAATATCAGCACCATTGGGCCTTGAGATAAATTGCACCAGCCCACCTTGTTGAATCGAGTTATTGTCGCGGTTAAAGCGATATCCGAGCATCAACAATACCAACACGGTGACAAGCGCCACTGTTGCGCTGGTCATGACGCTATACACGATGACGCGTCGTATCAACTGTTTTCGTTTTGAGGTTGCTCTGTGCATAGTACTAGTATCTATTATAGTACAGATTCTCGTATGCGCCCCCTTGCATACTGCTTATGTGGTGGTATGATAGTAGTAAGGATTAGGGGAATCAAGAGAAACATGAGTAAGCAAACGATTACCATTAACGGCGTCAATTACGACGCTGCTTCTGGTTTAGCTAAAGAAGGAGCTGCCCGCCAGCCATCGGTACACGGTGGCCACCATGCTACTCATGTACACGAAAAAGTACAACGCTCGCAAACGCTGCATCGTGCATACACGAAACAACCAGCTAAAAAATCGACCGCACATGTTGCGTCAGCGAAAAAACCAGCGCAAAGTCCTCACATTACTAAATTCGCTCGGGACCCTCAGCCAATCGCCAAACCCGTACGCATGATGGATATTGGCCCCGCCACGCATCCACATGTGGCAAAGGCGCATGCCAAAGCCGCACACGTCGTTGCATCACACAAACCAGTCCATCATACGCCGGCCAAAGAGCTAAAAGAGCAGGCTATCGCCACCGCTCTAGCGCACGCTGCGCCAGAGAAAAAAGCACCAAAGAAATCACGCGCTACCAAGCATGGCCGCATGGCGAGCGTGGCGTCTGCAAGTCTTGCTATTGTATTGCTCGCAGGCTACTTAACATATCTGAACCTTCCAGCGCTTTCAGTACGCGTTGCCGCGGCGCAGGCAGGCATCGACGCCAGCTATCCGTCATACAGGCCAACCGGCTACCGCTTAAACGGGCCAGTTGCCTACGCAGGCGGTGAAGTTAGCATGGACTTCAAGGCGAACGCCGGTTCAGAACAATTCTCGATCAATCAGTCAAAAAGCAGCTGGGATTCGAGTGCGCTACTGGCAAATTATGTCGAACCAAAAGTAGGCATTGATTACGATACGTATAGCGACGCTGGTCTGACTATCTACACCTACGGCTCTGATGCTGCGTGGGTAAATGGCGGCATTCTATACACGCTTGAAGGCAATGCTCGACTTTCGAACGAGCAAATTCGCCACATAGCGACGAGTATGTAGTTCTTATCTGTTATACTACGGGTATGATTCGTACTCGATTTGCACCGAGCCCGACAGGGTATTTGCATGTGGGTGGCATTCGTACCGCTTTGTTTGCGTATTTAGTAGCAAAACAAGCCAACGGCGCGTTTATTCTGCGTCTTGAAGACACCGATAAAGCCCGCGAAGTCGCCGGCAGCGCCGAGCATCTTACCGCCAGCCTTACATCGCTGGGTATTCGCTACGATGAAGGCCCCGACGCAGGAGGCGACTATGGCCCATACAAGCAGTCCGATCGCCTAGACATCTATAAAACCTGGGCGCAGAAACTTATCGACCAAGGCAGAGCATACGCCGACCCATACACAGCCGAGGAAATGCAAGCATTTCGCGACCAGGCACAGAAGGAAAAGCGGGCGTTTCGCTACCGCGACCATCGCCCCGAAAACCCGCCAGAATGGAATGGCAGCACGCCACTTCGCTTTAAATGCGAGCCGAAAAGCTACACCTACCACGATGAAATTTTTGGTGATGTAACTACTAGCCCAGAGGTTGTCGACGATTTTATTTTAATGAAGTCAGACGGCTATCCCACCTACAATTTTGCACATATCGTCGACGATGCTGAAATGAAAATTACGCACGTCATCCGCGGCCAGGAGTTTATTTCCAGCATGCCAAACTACCTTGCGCTGTACGAGGCGCTCGGCTTCGATGTCGCCTCGAACAGCGAACAAGCGGGTGGCGACGTGCGGGGCAGCACCCAAAATTCTTCTGAGTCACCTCAGAAAATTTTAGGGGCGGACACGTCGACAGGACCAGCGGACAGCGAAGCTACGTGGAATTCTCCGCAGGAGAATACTGACGACGCGAGCGGAACAACGAAACTCCCTAAGTTCGCTCACATGCCGCACATCATGAACGAGCAGGGAAATAAAAAGCTAGGCAAGCGTGATGGCGCCAAAGACGTGCTGGAATACGTTCGCGATGGCTACCTACCAGAAGCACTCGTTAGCTTCATCGCCACGCTCGGCTGGAACGATGGCACCGAACAAGAAGTCTTCACGATGGATGAACTAGTGGCAAAATTCAGTCTCGACCGTGTGCAAAAAAGCGGCGCGCGTTTTGATGAAAAGCGCTTGCTGTGGATGAATGGCCACTTCATTCGCGAATTATCCCTCGACGAATTAGCAAATCGTATTGAATTTTTCTGGCCGCCAAGTGCCAAGAAACACCCCGAAAGCTACAAAAAACAAGTGCTCGCACTTGCGCAAGACCGCCTCAAAACGCTAAAAGACTTGCCGATGCTCACGAGCTACTTTTTCGAGGAGCCGAGTATTGATATGAGCTTGATCAGTGAAAACAAGCAGTTGAAAAAGTTGTCAGACGACGAAGTACGGGACCTATTGCAGGCAGCCCACGATGCGCTGCTAGAAAGCGAATGGACAGCAGAAGCAATTCAACAAACTTTAAACCAGCTGCTTGAAACTACCGGGCAAAAACCTGGCACCCTGTTTAGTCTCATCCGCATCGCCACCACCTGGGCGCCGTTTAGCCCGCAGCTAAATGACACGCTTGCGTTACTCGGTAAAGAAAAAACGCTCGCTCGTATCAAAAACGTAATAGCATAACCTACCACTATAGCCGACCGGTGCTTACGCGCTCATGATACGGCCTCTAGTTCAAGCGTAAGCTGTTTGCTATACTAAAGCCATATGGAGTTTAGCGATCAGCCGCCCCTGGGGAAAATGGCACAATTGAAAGAGTGGGTTCATGGGCATCCCAGAAAAACGCTTATTATCGTCGGCGCAGTGCTGGTAAGCCTCGCGTTGGGCGGCGCAGCCTATGCGTGGATGGCGACCACGCCTAGCGCGCTTGATGATACGCCGATTGCGGTAAAGCCAAAGCCAAAATACTATTCACCCCTTACCGGCTCGTTGGTAAAATCTGAAACCGCTACCACAAAACCCGTTACCGCTATTATGATCGAAAACAGCCCCGACGCTCGACCCCAGAGCGGTCTGAAACAAGCTGAAGTGGTATACGAAGCAATCGCCGAAGGGGGAATCACGCGCTTTTTAGCGCTCTACCAACAGAACAAACCAAAACTCATCGGCCCCGTCCGTAGCGTGCGTTTATATTATGTTGACTGGCTAGCCCCATACAATGCAAGCGTTGTTCATGTCGGGGGTAGTGCCCGCGCCTTAGCCCTAGTGCGTGGTGGCAATTATCGCGATCTAGACCAGTTTTTCAACCCAAGTTATTATTGGCGCGCCTCAGATCGCTATGCTCCGCACAATGTCTATACAAACTTCAAAAAACTCGATGCACTCAACAAAGCCAAAGGCTACAAGACATCTAATCCAAAGAAAATGCTGCGTGATGACGTGGCAAAACCAAAGAAACTCACGGCAAAATCTGTTTCGATAAACATTAGTAGCGATTCGTACAATCCTCGCTACGTGTACAGCAAAAAGACAGGCCTATACAAACGATATCTAGGCGGCGTAAAACACAACGACCGTGAAAAGGGCCAAATTACCGCAAAAGTCGTGGTAGCGATGCGCGTTAATATGAAATCCGTCTTTGAAGATGGCTACCGTGAGTCAATCGATACAATTAGCTCTGGCAAGGCGACAGTATTTCAAAACGGCACTGCCTACAATGTGAAATGGCAAAAAGTCCGCCGCGGCGCACAAATAAAATTCACTACTAAAAGTGGCAAGACATTCGCACTGGCACGTGGCACAACCTGGATCAGCGCCGTGCCAAATGACGGAGGCAGTGTATCGTGGAGGTAAAGGAAAAACCAAACCAGCGCCCGCAGTTTCTACGTACCTTTTGGCCACTGTATAAAAAGCGAGTCGTTGGCTTGGTGCTCGGTCTGCAGGTAGTAGCAGGGCTTTCAATTGTACTCTTGTATCTGAGTGTTGATAGGCAAGACCCGTACCTAAGCTGGGGCTTGTTGAGCGCGATCCTTATCGGTCAACTTGTTGCTACCTACGTTGTGACCTTAGCAATCTTGCGCCCATTGCACGACCTAAGCCGCGCACTCGTGCATGTCTCGGGAGAGCTCAGCTCTGATACACCCCCCAGCCTTAATGATGATTACTACAAAAATAGTAATCTTCGCCCATTATTACAGCAGATTTATGAGCTCGCCTCAAAGGAAGGCAGCGACGATAGCAAGGCTGCGACGCAATCGAATAGTGCAGCCAGTCTACCTGCCGCCCTGAATACCACGTCAACCGGACTCGTGCTTATCAACGCGGAAGGGCAAGTAGTATTCGCCAACAAAGCCGCGCCTGTATCGGTAGCCCCTGGCGGCGACAGCAAACTTGAGCTTATTTTCGATGTTGACCAGCCACTCGAAGAATGGCTAGTAGAATGTCGCACGCACGACATTCATGCAGAGAAGACGTGGAAGCGCATTGCCAACAAGCTTCCCGGAGAGGACAGCCGCCGTATTTTCGACGTGTTCGCTTCGTATGAAAAGGGAAGCGAGGCGGAAGTGGTAGTGACTCTATTCGACCGAACACTTGATTACTCACCAGAGGAAGAGGATCTCGACTTTATTGCGTTTGCCGCACACGAACTACGAGGGCCCATTACAGTCATCCGTGGCTACCTGGATGGGCTAAACGACGAACTAGCCAGCGCTATGAACTCAGAGCAAAAGGAGCTCTTCAACCGATTAATCATTTCCGCGAACAGACTGAGTGGCTATATCAATAACATCCTAAATGCCTCTCGTTACGATCGTCGTCATTTGCAAGTACACCTAAGCGAGCTAACCCTCACGGACATCTATGAGACAATCGCCGACGACATGCAGCTACGCGCCAAAGCGCAGCGCCGCTTGCTGGCGGTGAATTTCCCACCAAGCCTCCCCACAGTCGCCGCTGATTTAAACAGCATCAGTGAAGTGCTCGGCAATCTGATAGACAACGCCGTGAAATACAGCAACGACGGTGGCTCAATCGAAGTTGACGCGACAGTAAGCGGTGATTTCGTCGAAGTATCCGTAACGGATCACGGCATTGGCATGCCTGCAAACGTCATCGGCAACCTATTTCACAAGTTTTACCGCTCGCACCGCTCACGAGAAACCGTAGCAGGCACTGGCATCGGGCTATACATCTCAAAAGCAATTGTTGAATCACACGGTGGAAAAATGAACGTCCGCAGCGTTGAAGGGCATGGCTCTACCTTCACGTTTAGTTTGCCGATTTACGCCACTGTCGCAGATAAAATCAACAAGGGCGGCGCCAATAACCAAGAGTTTCTTGAACAATCATCAAGCGGCTGGATACGTAACCACGGGGCAATCCGCGGCTAGAAAGGTATAATAACAGTATGGCAATCAACAGTATCTTAGTTATCGAAGACGACCGGTTTATCGGCGAAATGTACGTGCGCAGCCTGCAACGGGCCGGCTATACCGTCGACTGGATGGTAGACGGTAACGATGGCCTCATCGCAGCACGCAACAAACCCTACGACTGCATCCTGCTCGACCTCATGCTGCCCGAAAAGCGGGGCGGTGAAATATTGCAAGTCCTCCGCGGGCAACAAGATTTAATACCCAATACGAAAGTCATCGTGCTCACTAATTTCGATCAAGACGAACACTCGCGCTTAGCCATGGAACACAATGCCGAAGCATACCTAATAAAAGCCGAGATTACACCGAAAAAATTGCTTTCTGTCATCGAAAAACTCTCCGCCAGCTAGACAATCCGCCTCTGTTATGCTACTGTTATTGGAGCTTCGACAGGCCCATCTCTACGAGATGAACCTGCGATGCTTCGGAAATGTCCACCAAAATATGCAAGCACATTTTGGCTGTACAGTTCGCTCATCATCTGGCCTCATCGTCTAACGGTTAGGACACAAGGTTCTCATCCTTGCAATCGGGGTTCGATTCCCCGTGAGGTCACCAAGTACGCAATATTTTCAATAACTAGTCTATCGTCCAAGCGCTGGACCGTAGGGATCGGCAAACGTAAATTCAAAACTCCCCGCACTGAGCGGGGAGTTTTGAATTTTGTTTTCTCTATTAGTCTTCAAATTGTCGTTTTGGTTGTGCAAAGTACACAGTGCCGTAGGCTACTAGTGCGGTCAGCAGGGCCACCACAGTGGTTACTGTGCCGCCAGGACCAGTGTGAGGTAGTTCTTGCGCAGGCACTACTTCTGGGTCGCTGACCGTTTCTACTGGTGGTTTTTCACCGCCTTTTCCAACCGTACATTCGTTTTCGAGTGTCCATGGATCCTCAACATTCCAGCTGCCGCTGTTGTACGGAGTAGTCTGTTTTGGCATCTCAACGAGCATTCGTGCGTCTTGCATTAGTTCGTAGTCGTAATCCCACGTGAATACCCATGGCTGCTGCACTAGAGTACAAGCAGGCAGCGTACTCGTCTCCGTCACTGTCACGACGGTTGGTACATACTTTTCGTATTGAATAGTGCTAAACCAGTCACCACTCGTGTAGCTGCCTAGATCTACGTCATAGTAAGTCTGGCAATCCCAGCCTTCGCTCTCAGGAAGCCACTGACATACTTCAATAGTAAACTTCGCGCCGGGTAGCAAGTTACCAAACTGGTCTCGCTTGTAGATTTCTGGGGTGAATACATCGCTAGCACACTTGGTAGTTACAGATGTCTCCCAGAGCAATGCGCCACGTTCGTCACCGTTGTATGAATACACTTGGAATGTGTAAGTATCTTCTGTGTCGGCTGTCCAGTTGCCGTACTCATACCCACCACTCTCTAGAGTTGACACTCCCTGTTCTACAATTGTGCCTTCGCTATCGCGGATAACAAACTCGTACACTTGATCTGAATCAGTCGGGTTATGAGCACGCAGCATGAATGTCTGGCCATCTGCGTCACAGTAAGTGTAGACATACACGTTTACTTCGGGCTCACAATATTCATTTGTAAAAGTAAGCGTCCACTCGTTCGTACCGACTAGCTCGTAATCTTTTTGCGCTACGGCGTTGATGGTTACATCACTCATTGCAGCGTAGGTGCCAGCAGCGACCGTTTGGCCGTCGATCTGGTAGTCGATACCTTCAGTTGTTGGAATAGTGTAGGTATCATTCTTTTCGCCACACGTATCACTCTTAGTAGGATCAGTCGGTGTAGTACATTTTGTGCCGTTATCAGAGGCAACCCCATAGTCGTGTGTCTTTACGTTACCAGCAAATGAGTAATCACCAAGCGCTGTCACAACCAAGTGACCATTTGCGTCTACCATCCAGCTAAACATGTTGTCGTCTGATGGTACGACCCAAGTCGCGTTGTCACCATCGACATTACATTCATCGTTTACAGCTGGTGCAGGTGGTACTTCTACCACACAGTACTCGCCACTATCTTGTGGCAGGCCATATTCATATGTTGTACCACCGCCAGGCAATACGTAGCCTTTTGCCACAGTAAGCGTGACTGATCCGTCACTATTGAGTGTGTACTGGTATACATCCGTGTTTGCAGGTACGACCCAGCTTGCATTATCAAGGCCACATGGGTCTACTGTCTGCAGCATTGGTACTTGCACTTCGACGTCACACAGTTCGCCGCTGTCTGGCGCAACGCCAAAGTCATACGAGTAGCTTCCGTCGCTAAATACATAGCCGTCTTCGTCAATCTGCGCGACAAGGTGACCGCGAAGCGGACCGCTTGTATACAGTCGCCAATCGATCAAATCAGTGTCGGCTGGCTTTACCCACGTTGCATTGCGCGGCCCACATGGGTCGTTCACAGCTGGCATCGCTGGGATTTCTAAAGTGTACTGCTGTCCACAGTACTGGTCAAGCTGACCTTTTAGTGTTTGATCACTGCTGTTTGGTGCGTACACCTGACCATTCTGGCCAATAAATAGCTGGTTGCTGTGACCGTCTGGTAACTCTGTGAGCGGGTAGCGATTTTGGTTATTTCCTCCAATTTGCGCCGTCCAGCCATACCCAACTTTCTGACACCAGACTGGCTGATTGGTGCCTCCGCCGCCGTGGCTAGCATACGCTGATTGCACTGGCAAAAGTACTTGTGAAAGTACCAACGCAAACGCAATCAAACCCGTGCCAAGACGCTTTGATAGTGTTTTCCTCATACACACTCCTCTGTATCACTAGATACAATGTTATTAATGTATAGAGTTTACACCTGGTCAAATATATTGCAAGCATGAGCGTTTTACAGGAGTAACGCTAGTGCTGTAGTGCACTATTGACTTTTTTAATAAAGTATGCTAATATATATCCCATCGCACGGCATAAAGTCACAACAGAGAGTGACTCCCGGACAACGCCGCCAGCGTTGCCTAGCAGGCGCAGCGATTTAACATCGAGCAGGGAAGAAGAGTCCGTTGACCCAGATGACCATCAAGCCCAAGACGATCCGCCTCTTCATCGACGACGAGTGCCGGCGGGGGGACCCCGTCACCGGTACCACCGTCGACGAGGCCGCCTGGGACATCCACAAGCGGCTGCAGCTGCACCCCTCGAGCTACCACAAGCTGCGCGAGGCGATGCAGAAGCTGGTCAACCACTTGCGCGTCGTCATCGACGGCGCGCTGGTGCGCACCCTCAGCGACGAGGAGCGCGAGGAGATGCTGAAGGAGCGGTCGAACGCGCACCAGCGCGAGCGAGCTCGTCGGCACACCTTCCACACCCGCTGCGGCCTCGTCGCCAGCCACCGGGTCACGCTGGCCTGGTACGACGGTCGCTGACCTCCCCGATGTTCGCGACCCCCGGCGACGCGCTGTGCGCGTGCCGGGGGTCGTGGGAAGCCCTTTTGCCTACACCCCGTATGGGGTTATTTTTATGCTACGTCTGGCATATGTTCATCTGGGCCAAGCTGCGCATCATCATCTGTCAAGTGAACACGTTTGTAGTTGATTTTAGCGACGTCTTCGCTAGCCGTGAAGTATTCGTTGACCCACCGGTTAATTCGCCGAGCAATGTGTTCTTCTATCGACCCATAGCCAAGCCCAAAATGCGCCGTATCGAGACTTACCGAAGCATATAGCGTGTGGTCGTATTTTTCATGCCAAAGATCGTTGTGCCCTAGTGGGTTGCGAGATAAATTCAATAAGTGCACTGGCGTGCCGGCGGGTAATTGCGCTGGAAACTCGCCAGCTTCACCGCTAAAAATTGCAGGCCCAGTGCCTAATAGTGCTGCAGTAATTCCGTCTTTCGGCAAAGCGAATGTCGCCATCTCGCGGTGTATGCGGCGCCTCCTGATCGCATCAAGTGCTACTGGCACTAGCTGTGGCGCTTCTCGAATAGGGAACATCGGCAACCGATAGATATTGCGCCAGTCATCCCGGATATTTTCAGCGATGCAGGGGTCGCTGAGGTCGTAATATACTGGCTGCAGCTCGCTATCTAGCGCATGCTGATGCTTGCCCGGTGCTAGCATGGCGCCCCGCGACGGACCAACCTCTATCAATTGCCGAGGCAAGCCGTGTTTTTGTACCAAAAAATCGACGATGGTCACAGAATCTTGTGCCGCCAGCGCCAGCGACACCTCACTTGAACCAACTGCTTGATGAAAAAGTTTTGTCACTGTACTAGCATCATCGCCGTTCATGTCTTTCAGGCGCTCGGGACCTACCAAAACCACCGCTTGTCCCGTGACTTCCATCAGGTACTCTGCCACAGCATCCATATGGCCTTCCATGCCAGTAAACCATGGTGTGTCCATGTGGATAGTCGCTACCATGCGCTCGATATCGTGCGGAATATAGGCCGCGGCTTCTCGGGTAATGCCCTTTGTCATGTGCATTTCATAGCTATGACGCCAGCCAGTAAGCGCATCGCCACCCAAAGCAACAAGTTCTTTGCGATTGCCCACCAGCTCTGGCTTGTCGAGTTTTGAATTAAAATAGGCCACATTAGCAGTGCGGCCTTCGTCTATCTCACGTGTTTGTATCTCGCTAGCGCTTCGTTCCCACAATTCTTCGGGGCGGGGCGCAATCATATCCAGCATGTTACGCATAGTTACCTCATGAGTGTCTGGTTGTCATCATACGCCCACGGCTGTTAAAAAACAATAGCATTTTATTGCTACATCTGGCATACTAATAGGGAAGAAACTAGGGGGCTCCTACATAAAAACGCTTCAAATTACCCAGTTCTGGCACCGACGTATCGCCGAGGCGACCTTGTTCGTCTCTCTTTTGGTCATTGGCATTTACTTGTTGCCGTCGGTAGTTCAAATCGAGTTTGTTAGCGGTATTTTCTCTGTGTCGCTTGCTGCGGCTATACTGGCAGGCATTACAGCAGTAGCAGCGGTAGTTTTATATGTCTCGGCACCGAAAAAGCACGCCGCGGCGGCCTCGTTTGTACTGTACACACTCTTGCTAGCAACTACTGGTAATTTAGTCATGAGCACCGGTGAAACTGCCTCGCCATTTATTGCGCTGTGGATTGCAGTGTCGTTGTTTGCTGGCATATTCAACTATGTCGGACTTACGCTACTACTACTTATTGGCCTGGCGTATATGACGTACGCAATCACTACCTATGCAATTACCGACAACTTGTTTATCGCTGGTTTGGCGCTATTCGCTCCGCTTATCGCCAGCTTTATTATTTGGCACAGCAAGTCAACCAAAGACGACCAACGAGACAGGGCATACCAAGAACTCGCGAGCGAACTCAGCCACGAGGTAAACAAAGCCGATGTCGTAATTAATGCAATTGAAGATGGCGTAGTGGCGGTCGATAAAAAAGGCATTATTCAGCTTATCAACCCAGCCGCCCAGCGAATTATCGGGTGGTCGAGCGGAGATGCAGTAGGGCTAAGCTACAAGTCTGTAGTCAAACTCAATGACCGCCAAGACCAGCCAGTCACCGTGTCGAACGACCCCATTGAAGCCGTGCTGGCCGGCAGCAGGGAAGTCAGCTCAGAAGATTTCTCCACCACGACCGAAGGCGGCAGAAAGGTGCTACTTTCCGTGGTTGTGTCGCCCATCGGTCAGCCTAGCACGGGGGCTATTCTGGTGTTTCGAGACATCACGAAAGCCAAGGCCGCCGAGCGTGAACAAGCCGAATTTATTAGCACGGCCAGTCATGAAATGCGCACACCAGTGGCCAGTATCGAAGGTTACCTGGGCCTGGCTATGAATCCTAACACTGCTACTATCGATGAACGTGCGCAGGGCTATATTCAAAAAGCACATGAATCAGCACAACACCTAGGTCGCTTATTCCAAGACCTCCTCGACGTGTCAAAAGCCGAGGATGGTCGTATTAGCAACAACCCGTCTGTGGTAAATGTCGTCGAGTTCATTGGCGACATTATGCAAGGTTTGCGAGCGAAGGCCGAAGAAAAAGGGCTGCACTTTGTCTACAAGCCTACCAGTTCTGAACGCCCCATGAGCGATCGGTTGGTTGCCCCGGTGTATTACGCCAATGTCGACAATGACCACCTGCGCGAAGTCGTCTCAAACCTAGTAGAAAACGCCATCAAATACACGCCGCAGGGCGATGTGACTGTCGACATCAGCGCGGATGACGAGCACGTCACGGTCAGCGTTGCAGATAGTGGCATTGGTATCCCCGCTGAAGATATTCCGCATTTGTTCCAAAAATTCTATCGCGTTGACAATAGCGACACGCGTGAGATTGGCGGCACCGGGCTTGGCTTGTATCTGTGTCGACGTTTGGCAGAAGTAATGAATGGCAGCATCCATGTAAACAGCGAATACAAGCGCGGCAGCACATTTTATCTAGAAATCCCGCGCATTGAATCAGAGGAAGCCACGCGCCTTATGGAAGAGGCTACCATTAAAGCCGAACAAGCCGCTAACCGACCCGCCATCACGTCAATCCATAGTGGACTCCCCGCAGAGCCACCTACGACAGCCGCCGCTACGCCACAGCCTCAACAGCCAGCCAGTGCACCAATAGCATCCTCGCAACAAGCCGCCCCTGCAGCGCCCCGTGCCGTCGTGCAAGTGCCAGTGCGAGGACCAGGGCAACCAAATTAAGCATAAGAGGTATAGTATTTTTTACGGGTCTGCCGTACAATAGGAACCAACATGGCAAAAATATTATTAGTAGAGGACGACAAAAGCCTACGCGAAATCTACGGCGTACGCCTGCAAGCTGAAGGCTACGAGATTACCAGTGCGGGCGACGGCGAAGAAGCCCTCGCGCTTGCCATCAAAGCACGACCAGACCTAATAGTCAGTGACGTCATGATGCCGAAAATTAGCGGCTTTGACATGCTGGATATCTTGCGCTCTACCACGGAAACCAAAGACATAAAGGTCATCATGATGACTGCATTGTCGTCAGAAGACCAACGCGCACGCGGCGAACAACTTGGCGCGAACAAATATCTTGTCAAATCTCAGGTTGGTATTGAAGATGTCGTCCGAGCAGTACACGAAGTACTCGGCGACGCTCCGGTAGCACCTGTCGCAAACGCCTTTGCAACACCTGGACCATCGGCCGTACCACGACCTGCGCCAGCTGCTAATGTGCCAGTACGTGAGGCAGCGCCAGCTACTCCTAGTACATCACCCGCACCAACCCCAGAGCCAGTTGCACCCGTACCTGTGTCAACGCCAGCTCCTGCGGTAGCACCAGCTGCTCCCGCACCCACGCAAACGCCAACACCCGCGCAACCTGTTGCTCCAGTGGCGCCATTAGCGCCAGTTCAAGCTCCTGCACCCGCAGCGGTAGCTCAGCCAATGCCAGCAGTACCCGACCCGTCAGCTGCAGCGGCTCCTGCAGCCCAGCCTGCAGCGCCGACACCGTTTAGTCTTCCGCAGCCAACTGCACCGTTCTCGACCGACCGGCCAGCTGGCCTCGCCGATCGCATTATTCAACCAATTGAAAAACCAGTCGATAACAGTGAGCCCATCGCCGACCAGATGAACAAAGAACTCAGCGGCGATCCATCTGCTTCGCCATTTGCTGCCAGTGACGCGGCCGCGCCAGCTACAACAAACCCTGCCGAGCCTGCAGCGGAACCAAGTGGTTTGAATTTTGAAGAAACACCTCGCCCAGCTGCCTCGACGCCACCAACGCCACCAGCTGCCTAGTGATATAATCATCTCATGACAGACGACAATGTGCGCCTCAATAAACACCTGGCTTTTGCGCTAGGTGTTTCTCGACGTGAAGCAGATGAATTGATACAAAAGGGCAAGGTGTCCGTCGATGGCGCCACCGCCGAACTCGGCACTCGTATATCTTCAGCCTCAGTAATAGAACTATCGGGCAAGCCAATCTCTAGCGACACGAAAAAAGAAGTATTTTTATTTCATAAACCCGTGGGCTACGTGTGTTCACGCAAGGCGCAGGGCGAAAACCCCACCATTTACGATTTACTGCCACGAGCAATGCACCGCCTCAAACCAGTGGGTCGGCTCGACAAAGACAGCTCGGGTTTATTACTGCTAACAAACGACGGCGACCTGGCGCATCAGATGACCCACCCTAGTTTTCAAAAGACAAAAGTTTACGAGGTAGAGCTCGACAAGCCCCTCGAACCATTGCACCAACAGATGATTTCAGACTTCGGCGTGATGTTAGAAGACGGCAAGAGTAAGTTTGCCGTTGCAAAGCAGGGAAAAGGCTACGAAATCACTATGAAAGAAGGCCGCAATCGCCAAATCCGCCGCACCTTTGCCGCGCTTGGTTACAACGTGGTCAAGCTTCACCGTACGCAGTTTGGCAACTACAGCATACTAAATGTAGCATCCGGCTCCTACGTTGAAGCATAGGTGTTCGGCCGGTTACTCACTGGTGTCGAGCTCAAGCTCGGTGGAAGGGTAGCGTGGGTATTCTGTACTGTTTTCGGGCCCAGAAGAGTGGGATGAAAGCCGTTCACCAACGACACGATCGACCCACTGACCGTCGTGATAGTCTTTTACACGGGTGGCTTTTTCTTCTAGCCTCTCCTCAAAAAGCTCGCGGCGACGCAGACCACAGCGCCAATAGGCGATAAAGCGTGCAGATTTGCTCGCTCCGACATATCCCACCAAAGTCGGGTCCGGTGCAACATCTAAAATCTCAGCGTTACGCAAGGCAGCCTGTATCATCTTTATAACCCGCGCGTCAAATTCATTAAAGCGCACAATATCTTCGCCAGTAAAACTCATCGCAGAATTATTACATTTTTCATATATTTTTGCAAATACTTATCGCTTATGCTCGCAAAATCTCTCTACCTCTGTTATAGTATGTTCAATATGGCAAAGTTACCAACCGTCGCTATCGTTGGCCAAACCAATGTAGGCAAAAGTAGCCTGTTTAATCGTCTCTATGGCTCCCAAGAGGCGATTGTTGCGCGTGAGGCGGGAACGACACGAGATAACGTAGTACGACGCATTACAGAGGCAGACAAGACGTTTTGGCTGGTAGATACGGCTGGCTTGAAGTCTGCGGAAGACGAATTCGAAGCAACGATTCAGGAACAAATCGTAGAAGCCACCGAAGTCGCCGACCTCATAGTAGTGGTCGTCGACAGCACCCAGTACCCCAGCGACGAGGACCGTCGTATTGCGAAAACCGCCCTAAAGAGTAAAAAACCAGTTATTCTGGTAACCAACAAAACCGACATCAAGGGCAACCTACCAATCGACGAATTCCGCCGCCTGGGCGTCAAAGATATCATTCGTACCAGTGCCGAGCACAATGATGGTGTGCAGGACTTGCTAGATGCCATCGTCGATCACTTGCCAGTCATCAAAGCCACCGAGCCAGACGATGTACTACGAATAGCGCTGATTGGCCGACCAAACGTCGGCAAAAGCCACTTGTTCAACACATTGGCAGGCAAGCAGCAGGCGGTGGTGGCGAACATTGCCGGCACCACACGTGATGTTAACCGTGTGCAGGTAAATTACCACAAACAAGCTATCGAGCTGCTCGACACCGCTGGTATCCGCCGCCAAGGCAAGCAAGAGGTAGGAATCGAAAAATTCTCTGTACTACGTACGCTGGCTGCCATCGAAGAAGCCGACGTCTGCTTCCTATTGATGGACGTGAACGAACTGAACGTACAGCTCGACCAACGCCTCGCCGGCCTGATAGCCGAAGCAGGCAAGGGGCTGGTGCTGGTGGTGTCGAAGTGGGACTCGGTTGAAGACAAAGACGCCTACACGCGTGACGCACTGGCGCCAAAAATTGCGTACAACTTCAAATTCACCCCATGGGCGCCGCTCATTTTCACATCCTCTGTCACTGGCCAAAATGTTACTAAGCTCTACGATCTCGCGCTTGATATCATCAAACGACGAGACCAGACTACCAAAACCCGCGTACTCAACGATTTGCTACAAAATGCCATTCAAAAGCATCCGCCATCTGGCCTGAAAAATACCCACCCGAAACTCCGCTATATAGTACAAACCGATACCTTGCCACCATGGTTTGTCATATACGGTAGTAACCTGAAATTCGTGCACTGGAGCTACAAGCGTCACCTTGAGCGCTTGATCCGTGAGACCTACGACTACGCTGGTGTGCCAATAAAGCTCAGCTTCCGCGATGAAAAGCAAATAAAAAGTAACCGCGAGCGAGTAGCACGCGGTCTAGAACCTGTTACCAAAGCTTACAAAAAAGCCAAGAACGAGCAGCAATGATAGTGCGCGAAGCTGTTCCCCACACAGCTGCCATCCTACCAAAGCTAGAGCAGTTATGCGCCAGCATCCCTGAATTAGTCGACACAGAGACACGCCGTGATTACTTTGCAAACCTTTGCGAAGATGATTTTATTGACTTACTGCAAGCCGTTGCAGCATCTCTACGCGGGAAGGATAACATTCAGTATTTCGATGGTGCCGACGTATTCCTCGAAGGCGAGCAGGTAATGGACCATCGCGATAAAGAACCGTGGCTGCGGATTGCTTGGGGGCTGGCACAATCGTTCTTGGAAGATACCAACCTTGAAACACAGCGAGCGCTTGACTATACAGGGCTTACGATTGGCCATGCTGTTGCACTCGCGCATCCGTTCAAAGATGCAAACGGGCGCACCAGCAGGGTAGTATCGCACATGATAATGCGTGGACATGAGCCCGACAAGCTGGCGGGAGTTATCGAATCTTCAGCGAGCACAGAGGGGACAACTTGGGAAATATTGCCGCTCCTCAGAGGCGGCGGAAAAGTATATGAAAACTGGCAACCCGATACTGTCGCGTGGCACGCTCCCAACGCAGATATCGACGAAATAATGGGTGGTTTGATTCGAAACGCAGCCGAGCCAGTAAAGCTAGATGCGCTAGATGGACTAGTAAGCAATGACTTTCGTCGAGAAGAAATTATTCGCGAAGTTATTGAATGGTATCCTGAACTTGCTAACAGCGCGTACGATGAGTCTCTTGTAAGCAACGAAGGCACAGCTACCCTGCATGCTTACGAATTTATTGAATCACTTACAAACAACACTGATACTGCGAACCTCATTTTCACAGTAAGGGTTATTGGCCAGCTGCGTCGCTTTGTGCAGCAGCGCGCCATGCGAATGTTTCTACAAAGCGTGTTCGATAGAACACCCCTCGCTAAAACACCGTCACTCCTCGTCGAGCCACTAAACCCAGATGCTATACCAGAGGACATAGCCCACCTAGCCGAACCAGATGCAACCGCTCCTTTGATTGACCTGATACGCTACAGACACTATCAGGTTTCTCGTTATTACTCATAAATTGACGCAGCCCCGTCCAACCTCCCGGTGAAGGGTGGTCAGACGGGGCTCTTCTGCGCCTCAGCGCAGGGCTTCCGTCAGAGCGGCGAGATCGGCGCGGCAGTGTCTGCCATGCTGATCTCGCCGACGTATTCGAACAAGTCGTACTGCCGACCCTGGTGGGTCAGCTCGCCGTCGCCCATGTAGACGACCACCGGGACGGGTCGACGCTCGACCACACGACGCGCACGAAGCACTGCCTTGCGGTAGCGGCGACCAGAAACGAAGGCCATCAAGACCAGCACGGCTGTCAGTGACCCGAACACACCCACCACGTAGATGTTGATGTGTCCGAACACCAGACGCCAGCCGATCATGCCGATGGCAACTAGTACTGCCAGAACCCAGATAACCACGCGATCGTCACGCGGCATCGAGGTCTGGTCCAGTTCTTGCATGTTCATGTACTTACTCCTCGGGGAAGTGCCAAGGCTCATACTCCTTGGCGAGGGCGTGGATGACTCCACTAATACTATTATATCAAAAAAGCTTACGTTTGTCAATGTAGTATACTAGCTAACAGATATGAAAATCATTTTTGGGCTCGGCAATCCAGCAGACGAATACGGTGGCACACGGCATAATGTTGGCTTTGCTGTGCTTGATGCGTATGCAGGTGAAAAGGGTGCTCAGTTCCAGCCAAAAACGAAATACAAGGCACTCATCGCCGAGACTAAGTTAGCAGGCGAGAAGGTATTGCTGGTTAAACCAACAACGTACTACAATCTTGTTGGCGAAAGCTTGCGCACGCTAGTCGACTTTTACAAGCTCGAGCCTGCTGACGTATTGGTGGTGCATGATGATCTGGCGTTACCATTTGGCACACTCCGCACGCGTGTAGGTGGTTCAGACGCTGGCAGCAACGGCCTGAAGAGCATCATTCAGCACGGCGGGGAAGCCAGCGCCCGGCTGCGTATAGGTATTACCAACGAACTGCGTTCGCGGATGGACGACGTAGATTTTGTGCTCTCGAAATTTTCCGCTAATGAAGCCAAAGCTTTACACGACCTACAGCCAAAAATAGCCGAGATTATCGACGATTTTATCGGTGGCGATTTCGACCATACCACGCACCGCTAGTGAGCGTGAGCAGTTAGACTGATTACCCAGGCAATCACAGCGACACCTACCAGCAGCATTACAGCCTGTACGTTTCCTTCACGGCGTGGTTTTTCGTGAATATCAGGAATGATATCGCTGGCTGCAATGTAGATAAAGAATCCGCCGGCGATTGCCAGAAGTGGGGCAGGATTAAAACCACTAGCGTCGCCTAATGCAAATGTCGTTAATGCAGCAATTACTGTGGCGAGAGCGCTTATTACATTGACCCAGATGACCCGTAACGGCTTCATACCTTTGCCAAGCAAGATGCTAAAATCACCAATCTCTTGTGGTATTTCATGTGCTGCCACAGCCAGAGCCGTACCAATACCAGCCGCAGGGCTCACTAAAAACGCCGCGCCAAGCGCAACGCCGTCGATTGCGTTGTGCAACGTATCACCGATGACGACGAGCCACTGGTGCGTCGTGTTTTTACGGCCGTGTGCTTCATCATGATGGTGGTGTTCATGGTGATGAAACCAGCCCAGGGTGCGTTCGAGTACGAAAAATGCTAGAAAACCGCCGAGAGCATAAATGACTGCCTCATGCACATCGCTCCCTTCGATTGCTTCTGGTAATACACCCAAAAACGCTGCCGCTAGCAGTGCGCCAGCACCAAACGGCAGTCCGTAGCGAATAGCCAGAGTCCTTACTTTTTTATTACCTAGCAGGGCAATACCGCCCAACAGGGAAAAGACGCTGCCGACCAACGCCCAAAACAGTACGACTAAATAGTCCATCTATCGTTTCTTCCTTTTCGTTTACATATCAAAGTGAAATTCAAGGTGTAAGTGGCTACATCGGCTGCATCGTATATGCGTAGCAATGTGTTTACTATAGCACGGTCTCAGGTCACGAGGCAATTGATTTTCTCCGAATAAATGCTATAGTTTACCCATGACTTCGTCGAGCGACGAGAGTTGCTCGACGAAACCCTGCAACCAATTCTAGCTCCGAGGTTTGGAGCTAGGGAAAGAGGTAACCATGGCCACCGACGCACTCAGCGGCGTCTACGAAGACCGTCTCGCGCAGATGGGCACAGAGGAGAAGCTCGGCCGTCTCACGGCGGCGACCGACTGGTCAGTGAACAACAGCCAGATCAAGCGGGGCACGGTCTACCCCGCGCGCTGTGACGGCACCTTCCGCGGGCACATCCTGCTCTGGGTCGGCTCCAAGGACCTGGGCTTCGTGCGCATCGACGGCATCGACGAAGCGCTCTACCGCGGCCAAGATGGTCTGCTGTACCGCAAGGTGCACAAGCGCCAGTTCGTGCGGGTGGAGCTCGACAGCCTGGACCAGGTCACGCAGGACCAGCTCTACAGTGCTATTTCGATGGCGCTCGCCAGAACCGCCTACTGACGCCACCCCTCGCTCCAGGGCCCCCTTCGCACCAGCGATCGGGGCTCTGAGCATGCCTATTTATTCAAAATAACACCGAATTCACTTCGGTGTTATTTTGTTAACTTTCGGGAAGAGCAGCCAAAGAAAATCCTACAGATTTTTCCTTGCGCGATGAGAAACCCTGAAAGGGTGTCTTATATTTTCCTATCAAAAAGCCCCAGGTAAGGGTGGGCATCACCTGAGGCCATTTGACCCTTCAACCACCCTGGTTTCATCAAACGAAGCGCTCGCACATAACTCCACGGAAAG
>JAUIII010000026.1 GCA_030431855.1 bacterium | reverse complement strand
GTTATTCCTTGCGCGCGTTTCGCTAAATTATACTTTTCGGCTCGCGACAGTAGGAGCGCAATAAATTCACCATTCAACTCAACCTTTGGTCTGAGTATGTTAATGTCGCCGCCAAGTAGCACACCACTTTTTGTGATACATGCAGCTGTTGCAACATCGAGATTGCTAGTGGTGGTCGATGCAGGGATTAAAATATCGCCACTTTTTGATGTGACTCCTGTTTTCGTCAAGGTGCGACTCTCCACGCTATCAATAATCTCGTCGTATTTTGTATATATTTCTCCGTAAAGTACACATTCCGCTCCATCTGAGCTCAAAGTGTCCTTAGAAAGCCCAGAACCCTTTTTGACATCAACTAGTTCGCTCACTCTGCGTGTCTGCCAATTGCCAACAAAACCGGGCAGGCGTAGTTTACCGATGAGGAGTTGCTGCATCAAGCCGTTTTTAAGCTGCTCCTTCAGCGCAATCTTCTGCTCCAGCTTCTCGATATACTCATCCCAAACCTCCAAAACCTCCACAATCCGCTCCTGCTCTGGTTTTTCGGGAAAATGTATAGGGACGAAGTTCAAAATCTCAGTATTTAGCGAAGGCATAGTGCCTCCGACTGCAAGATTACGGATGAGGTTTTTAGTCCGCTCGTTGTTCAGATGATAATTCAAGTACTTTGCATCTAGTTTTTCACTGGGATGTACCCGCAGTAGTCGTCCCGAGAACATCCAACCATCAGCACTTCTCGTAACGTATGCCGACCTATCGACGGATCCTACACGGCTGAATACAATATCGCCCTCTCTGAGTACATAGCGATGCAGCCTGGCCTTGTCACTGTCAGATACGAGTGGTGTACTCTGTAGCAACTTCACAATTCCGCCAGAAAGATTTTCGACGGTAATAATTGGAGTACCGTTAGTCTTTACGTAGTCTTTTTCATGCAACTGTGCGCCGAATGGACCCGTCTGTACCTTTGACAGCTCACCGAGTTTTTTTGTCTGCCAGCTAGTCATCTTTCTTCTCTTTCTGCAAGAGCTGCTGTGAAGCTGCTTGCATACGGCGAATTGTTTCGTTTTCTTCGTCTTGCTGACGTTTTTGCTCGATCTTCTGACGCAATATCAGCTCGATAGCGAGCTTCATGGTGTCGAAGTAGGCCAAGCACTCTTGCTCGGTCAGCTCATGAATGCCTTTTGACAGTATGCCGTACAGCGGCGTTAGCTTTGCCATACTTGCAGGCAGAAACTTTTTGAGTTTTTGGATTTTTTCTTTCGTGCGGAGTTTTGCGAAATCTTCCTCTTTCAGTTCAATGTCGTCTGTATGACTCGCGAACGTTTCATTGATAAGATTCTCTAGTATGCGCCGTAGGTACACATACGAACCAATTCCGGTACCATGCGCCGCCAGCCCAATAGCACGTTTGAGCATGAACATATCGGCTTTGTTCATTACAGCCTGGTATTTTTCCACAATATCCGCATACTGGACCGTTGCCAACGACGGGATTTGTCCCACCTTCACAATGCGCTCATTGTCATCTGTTGTTACAACAAAGAAGGTCAGGTCGTGCCTATCGGCACGTTTGTCTGTCAAGGTTACGGCTTTCAGACCATCGAGCCGATAGGTATAATCACGCAAGTCAATCTTGTCAATTTTGTAGGTTGTTTCCCGTTTGTCGTTATGACTAAACCCGTCGACCGTACCAGAAAATATGTTGCCATCAATATCATTCGATTCAATCACATCATAGAGTGGAGTTTCAAAATAGAAATCGTGGACGGAAATCTTTTTTTGTACCGGCTGTGTTGACTCGCTATTCATTATTTTTCTCCTGTTCGGGTTGCGGATTTGGTTGCTGGATATTGTCACTCGTAAATCCATTATCTTCAGTTTGCGGCTTTTGTAACGGCTGCTGAACGTTATCGACCGTAAACCCACGTGTTTCGGTTGGTACTTCTGGCTGCGCTATGTTGGCAGCATCAAACATTTCTCCTACTATACGTTGTTGGCCTGATTGGTTATCGTCACTCATTTTACACTCCCCTTATATAGCATCCCATTAATACGACGAACAAAATCATCCCGGCTACAAACAGGCTCAGGCTAATACGGTTCAGCCATTCGCTTAGGCGAGCGAACTTGACGTTCTCGAGCCCTTGGCCCAGTGGCGTGGTGAGCGATTTTTTGAAGTTATCGCTGATGATTCGCTGGGCGTCTTTGATCAGCTCTTTTGACACGTAGTAGCCCATCATGACCGTGACGACTACCAATATGAAGCTGGTGAGCGTCAAAAACGAAAGCCATCCGTAGGGCTTGAATACATTGTCATTGAGCGCGGCCAGTGCTGCCAGCGCCGCGATAGAAAACGTCATCAGCGCCTTGTCGGTCTCGATCGTCACTTGCGTCATCATGTCTTGATAGCGGAAAAACTGCGAGCGATAATCTTTTACGCGTTCGTTGACGGAGAGGTCTATAAAACGCGATACAAGGTTCTTGAGGGTATCTGCAAGCAATCCCATTACAGCTACCCTGCCTCTCTATTGACAATGTGGTCATGGTTTGGTATCATAGATTCATAAAGATCTCGGCAGTGTTGGATTACACAAGTCGGGTTCTTTTCATTTTTTAGCCTATTCATTTGATCACCTCAACTTTTCCAGACTTAGTAATGAGTAGCAGCCTCTTCAGGCTATTTGTCATAGTCGCCTGATACACAAGTCTGCTCCGTATTTTGGCCATGTGAATTTTTGATCGCCGTGCGTCTAATACGACACAGCTCGACTGCTTCATAGCAAGCTGCAGCTGACGCTCGATATTTCGCTTGCCTGTTCCGGTAGGGCTTTTTATTTCCCACAGTTCGTTATTAATTTTTAAATCGGCGCTCTTGTAATTGTTACGCGCTATAAAATGTACATCAGCCCCAAGGAAACGCCCGACAATTTGCGCAGCAGACACTTCGTGCACTTCAGGCGTTGGGTCTACGTCAGCCGGTATAATTACTTGAAACTTCTGCCTCCTAGCCATTCTATTTGATCCCAAGCTCCTTTAGGTAATGCTTCATCTGTGCCTCGAGTTTTTCGAGCTGAGGATTGAGTTCGTCGATAGCCTTGATTGTTGCAGCGATATCAACCTCTTCTTCTTCCTCGAACGTGTCTACGTAGCGGGTGATGTTGAGGTTGTAGTCATTTTCCTTGATTTCTTCTGGGCTGGCGAGGTGTGCAAACTTCTCGACATCCATGCGTGCAGTAAACGTATCAAAAATCTTATCTGCGTTTTCTTGGGTGAGGCTGTTTTGCGCCTTACCCGATTTGTACTGCTTCGATGCTTCAATAAATAGTATATCTTTGTCGTTTTCTCGGGCACCGCCCTTTTCCCGCGAGCGATCAATTACAAGCACAGCTACGGGAATGCCTGTTGTCTGGAACAGTCCGGGCGCTAGACCAATAACCGCGTCAATGATGTTTTCTTCGATAAGCTGCTGGCGAATTTTACCCTCTGCGCCACCACGAAACAATACACCGTGCGGTACAATCACCGCCATGCGACCGGTCTGCGGCTTGAGCGTCTCAATCATATGAGAGATAAATGCATAGTCACCCTTATCTTTTGGAGGTATACCTCGCCAAAAGCGTTTATATGGGTCGGCATCTGCACTCTCAGCTCCCCATTTTTTGAGCGAAAACGGTGGGTTTGCTACCGTCACGTCAAACTTCATAAGCCCGTCATTCTCTACCAGTAGTGGGTTGTTGAGTGTATCGCCCCATTCAATGTGGGCAGTGTCCATGCCATGCAAGAACATGTTCATACGAGCCAACTGGTAGGTGCTGCCAGTCGCTTCTTGGCCATAGAGTGCAAAATTACTACTACCCTGCTTTTTTACTTGCTCACCAGCAAGTAATAGCAAGCCTCCAGAGCCCACGGCTGGGTCGGCAATGCGGTCGCCCGGCTTTGGTCGAGCTAGACGAGCTACCAGTTCGGCAACCGAGCGTACTGTGAAGAACTCACCTGCCTTTTTGCCCGCATCCGCACCAAATTTTTCGATCATATACATGTAGGAGTTACCGATAATATCTTCTGTGACGTCACGTAGATCTATTTTGTTGAAGTCATCGAGCAGATGGCGCATCATCTTGTTGCGTTGCTGAGGCTTTCCGAGAATCGACTCGGTGTTGATAATTTCGCCAATATTGTCATTTTCCTTTTGGGCGAATACATCATCAAATGAGCTTTTGGGCGGCAGATAAAATCTCGACGTCTTCATCTTGGCGTCGACGCGCGCTTCATCACCAGCGAAACGCTCGTGCAGCTTTTCGTATTCGGCCTTCGATTTGTCGCTGAGGTACTTAAAGAATAGCATTGTCAGCGCATAGTCTTTGTAGACATCAGCTCCGACAGACATGCGGGATGAATCGGCAGCCGACCACAGTACCTTGTTAAGTTCGTCTTGGGTTATTTGGGTCATTGGTCTTCTCCTTGTAGTTGATTTATGACGGAATTGTCGAGTTGCTGTAGCAGCTCGTCCTTGAGTCTTAGTAATTTTCGATTTTCATCTATGACA
>JAUIII010000025.1 GCA_030431855.1 bacterium | reverse complement strand
AGGTAACCGGCCTTAAACAAGGTGAATTTGTACATACGCTGGCTGATGCGCATATTTACACCAACCACTTCGATCAAGTTGACGAGCAGCTTTCGCGCACACCAAAAGCTTTGCCAAAACTCTGGCTGAACCCAGATGTAAAAAATATCGACGATTTTACGTTCGACGATATCGCACTAGAAGGTTACGACCCAGACCCCGCTATCAAAGCACCAATCGCCGTTTAGCTAAGTTTTTCTCTGATACTCAACAAAATCAAATGAATACGCATTCCTATCGTCAGATACGTGATGCTCCCGCCCTACTTCTTGCCATATATCTTTGTCGATAGACGGAAAAAAGACCGTGGCATCAGGGAACTCCGCGTCAACCTCAGTCACATATAGTATATCCATGTCATCTATGGCTGCTGCATACACCTGCCCGCCCCCCACAACAAAAATTGGATATCGGGCCAATGCATACGCCGCCTCTAGCGAGTCTGCACTCAGCACCCCCCGAACACCTGTTGGCTTGCTTGTTATCACTATGTTCTCGCGGTTTGGCAGCGGCTTCGCATGAAAATCGTTTTCAAAAGTGCCTCTACCAACGATAATACTTCCACCCGTCGTCAACGTTTTAAAGCGTTCCAAATCGTCTGGTAAGGCGCGGCCCCACGGCATATCCTTGCCAGTTCCAATGGCGTTGTGTTTGTCTATCGCGACCACGATTGATTTCATATCCCTATGGTACCATGAAGAGTATGAACCATCGCCTTCCTAGCGCACGCAACGCGGACGTGCATGATGCCTACCAACAATACAAACAGCGGCTAGGCGACCGATGTGCGTTTTGCTCTCCCGAGGATCAACTCATCAAGGCATATTCCACGCAGTTAATCATACAAAATATCTTTCCCTACGCTCGTTGGGACTATGCAGACGTAGCAGACCACATAATGCTGATACCAAAGCGCCATCTACTTTCACTGACCGAACAGACCAACGAAGAAAAGATAGAGTATGTGAATATCCTGGCAGACTATGAAAGCCGTGGTTATTCAGCTTACACACGTGCACCCGTAAACAATGCGCGTAGTGTCGCGCATATCCACACCCACTTGCTTTTATTAAAGTAGCCGGGGCTATGCTACAATAAAACGAGTTTATGGGAGTATATAGTAATACCGAAATTCGGACGGCAATTGATGATGGCACGATTGTGTGTGTGCCCTTTAATGACGATCATATCTCGGAGGCTAGTCTCGACTTCACGCTAGGGCACTATTTTTACAAACAAGAGTTCCAGCCTGAAGCAAGCGGCGTCTACAATCCTTTTGATGAAAGTGATGTCGCGCGTTACTTCAAAGGCCCTCTTGAAGCGATGTCACACAAAGAATGGTGCGAAAAAAATGACAAGCCGCTGTTCGCCAACATTCCTGAAGATCATCCCATTATCGTACTTGCGCCAGGTGAACGAATCCTGAGCCACACACACGAATTTGTTGGTATCCGCGCTAAAGGTGGCGCTTGTGAAGTAAAGAGCCGCTCTAGCTGGGGCCGCAACGGTGTTGCCGTGTGTTTCGACGCTGGCTGGGTGGACCCAGGCTACATCAACCGTATTACGCTAGAAATCTATAATCTGAATATGCACGAGAGTGTCGTGCTCCCTGTAGGAGAGCGTGTGGGGCAGTTAATATTCCATCACACCGGCCCTGTAGAAGGTGGCTATGCGGATGGCCGCAAAGGCATGAGCGGCAAATATCAGCACACCGACGATCTCGATGAACTGATTCGCACCTGGGAGCCAAGCATGATGTTGCCACGAGCATTCAAAGACCAACGCGTGTCTGCGCCAGTGATCGATGGCATGGCCGAAGGAATGAAATAATGGGTCTCTTTATCGCCATTGAAGGTGGCGATGGCTCAGGCAAGGGCACACACGCTGAACTGCTACGGAAATTTGCAGAAAGTAAGGGCTGGAACGTCTATAAAATCAGTTTCCCACGCTATGGTGAAGACTCAGCCTACTATGTAGAGCAGTACTTAAACGGGGCCTATGGCGGCACCAACGATGTTCCAGCAGACCTGGGGGTGTTGCCTTACGCAATCGACCGCTACGCAGCTAGCTCAGACATCCGTCGCCACTTAGAAGAAGACAAAGCTATGGTCATAGCAGACCGCTACATGGCTAGTAACCTGGCGCACCAAGGGGCAAAGATTGCCGACCCACAGGCCAGGAAAGTCTTCTACGAACGCACAAAAACGACTGAATACGATGTACTAGGTATTCCAAAGCCAGACACGAGTATCGTCTTGGTCATGCCGACAGAACATATGCAAGCAAACGTGGATAAAAAGGCGGCCCGTAGCTATACAGATAAAAAGCGTGATATCCACGAGGCGGACTCGTCACACCTAAACAACGCCAAGGCGAACTTTGAAGAACTATGCGTTGTGTACCCAGACGAGTTTACGCCTATTCAGTGCGTTAACGAAAGTGGCTCTATGCTTCCGATTGAAGAAATTCAGGACCAACTTCGAAATCTAGTACTAATTGAGGGTTAGTATCACTCGGATCAACTAGATATGCATCTGCTATCGCTTTTGATCCAAAACGCGTGAGATATCCTCGGTCAATAACAGGTAAGTAGTTACCGCTCTGTAGAATGTAGTCTGCAACATTCTGCTGATGGATTGCCACAGCTTCTTTTTGTTTTCTGACCTCTACCGCATCTCCGACGTAAGACCCGAGTGTGTGTAGATTCGCTACGAGATTAAACGAAGTCATAGTAGCATCAGAGCGCACTTTGCCGAGATCTACGACTCCCTTACGTCGTGTCTTTGCCTCAAACACTTGATGTGTGCCTTTATCTTTTACCGCGAGACCGTCTATTTTCGTGGAAACTATTGCAAACATAGGAGTTTGCGTACTGGCTCGCATAGCAGGTGATATGTCTGGGAAAAGTCCGTCGACTTTAAGAATTACTTCCGGATCATCACTCTCTACTACTGCACGATCCCCGATTGCATCAACTAAAAGCTTGAAAGATAATTGAGCCAACACACTAGAGGCTGGGTCTGGTTCATCCTCTAGTGCAAGCCGCGCAAAAATCTCATAACTTGGCAAATATCGCGCCATGGTTGCAAACTGACGAATGCGGTCTTCAGGTAGGGCCGAAGGGTCTTTGTCCATAGTGAGAAACAGCCTTCCATACTCTTCCATTACCACTGAATCCATAGCTTCGCGCTCATCTACAGCTACCGCCCGGCGATGTTCGACACTTGATCTAACAACTGCGATCGCAGCAGGCCTAAGATTCCCATCGGGAATTAAACGACAAACTGCATCTTCGTAGTCACGTTTATAAGGCGCAGACTCTCGAAACATGAGCGGTATTACCGGCAATGCGTTCGATTCGAATGAAGGTAGTTTGCCTGACATAGTACATAATTATATCACACTTAAGCTTTTTTGTAAATGTGTCTGTTGAATGTTTTCTCTATTTATGCTACATTTAATGTAGACATTACCAAAGACAGTAGCCGCGAAGGGAGACCAACGCTTAATCAGCTACCGAGGTGAATAACATCTATTCCCACACGTAAGGTCTTGTCTAGAGCAGGAACTTTTTAATTTTCGGCTCTAGCACATTAACAATGTGGTCAAACAAACTAAAGTAAGGAGTAATATCGATGGCTATCACCAAAGATAAGAAACAAGCTTTGGTAACCCAGATGAAAGATGCATTTGCAGACGCTAAATCTGTTGCATTTGCTCAGTACGCTGGCCTCTCAGTAGCCGATCTGCAAGATCTACGAAAAGCTGCTCGCGAAGCTAGCGTCTCGATTATCGTAGTAAAGAACCGCTTGGTTCGTGTTGCGATGGGCGAGAGCGAAGCATACAAAGACACTGATACTTCAGCACTCGAAGGTCAGCTGCTATATGCATTTTCAAACGACGACGAAGTAATGGCCAGCAAAGTGCTCGACACATTTGCAAAGACCCACAGCGACCTAAGACTCGCTGGCGGTTTCTCTGCAGAAGGTGCGGCGCTCGCTGAAGCAGAAGTAAAAGCCCTTGCCAGCTTGCCTGGTAAAGAACAGCTCATCGCTGAAGTGGTGGCACAGCTGCTCTCGCCAATACACGATGTCACAAACGCACTATCTGGCAATCTTCATGCGCTGCTCGACGGCGTTGAAGCCAAAGCAAGTAACTAATTTAATTTGAATAGAAGGAGTCCAATATGGCTGACGTAGCAAAATTGGCAAAAGAGTTGACAGGTCTAACTGTCCTGGAAGTGAACGAACTTAAAAACGTACTAAAAGATGAATACGGCATCGAGCCTGCTGCAGCTGCCGCTGTAGTAGCTGGCCCAGCTGCTGGCGGCGACGCTGGCGCGGCTGCCGAAGACGAAAAAACTGAGTTTACCGTAACGTTGAAAGACGCTGGTGCTCAAAAAGTAGCTGTTATCAAGGCTGTTAAGGAACTGACTGGTCTTGGTCTTGGTGAAGCAAAAGCTATCGTAGACGGCGCACCTGCACCTGTAAAGGAAAAGGTAGCTAAAGACGAAGCTGAAGCAGCAAAGAAAGCGCTTGAAGAAGCTGGCGCTACAGTAGAACTAGCGTAATAGCGTACTACACGACCACATTGTCTATATGAAAACTACCGCTCGTTTCAGGGCGGTAGTTTTGTATTCAAAAAACACAACGCTTTTTACGCTACCTCAGATTTTTTTGTGGATAAAATTAGGCTTGACTAAGTGCCAGTGAATTGATATATAATGGGGTGATACCACTACTAAAAACAGACAAGGAACTGCGAGAAAATATCATGTCTGAATTACCAGAAAAACAGGTAAAGCGCCTGAAAGCGCTTATCCAAGAGGCTG
>JAUIII010000024.1 GCA_030431855.1 bacterium | reverse complement strand
TGCGGAAATCCAAGCCTTACAGAAGCAATTCTTCTCAGACGATTGGTTTTCGCCGGTCAAAACAATGCAGATGCCTACGACAGACGTCTATACATCTAAAGATGATAAGGAGCTACATGTAGAAGCACACTTGCCAAACTTCGAACAGAAAGACATAGATATACATGTCGAAAAAGGCAACCTGGTGATTCGTGCAGAGCGCCACGAACAAGAGAAAGATAAAGACAAGAAGTACATTGTCCGTGAAAGTAGCTCAAGTTTCTACAGAAGTATTCGTTTGCCAGAAGCTGCGGATGAGGACAGTATAAAGGCAAAGATGAAAGATGGTGTGCTAAAGGTGACAGTACAGTTCAAAGAGTTGCCTAAGCCAAAGCAAATTGCCATCGAAGCTTAGTGACAAGAATCTGACTGCTTTTTCTTCCACTACACCTCTGTTAAAATGAGGTGTAGTGGAGAGATGCAGGAGTGGTTGAACTGGCCGCTCTCGAAAAGCGGTAAGCCGCAAGGCTTCGAGGGTTCGAATCCCTCTCTCTCCGCCAAAAGAGAGGCGACCAGACTTTTATGTCTGGTCGTTTCTCTTTTAGAGAAAGATTCGATTCACAGGTTCGACGATTGTCAAATCTGTGATTTTACAATCGGTAGCCAATGATGGCGCTAGTATAGCGCTATCATTGAAGCGTCCATCCCTCTCGTCGCCATGAAAATACTGGCCCAAGTAGATTTTTTCATAGACTGTTACTGGAGTTTGTTTGTACCTATATAGTGCGATTTCGTCTTGGTCGCAAGGCTCGGCCAATTGCAGTTCGGATCTTCGTATTTCTCGCTACATCTGCATCAGGCTCTTTCTGGTAGTCTGCTTGTAGTATATCAACCACTTCTGAGTTGCCAATAATTCCAGCAATTCCCTCAACTAAACGTGATGACGACTTTCGGTGCAAGTACGTATCTTTCTGGTTCCCTAGTCGGCTTATTTCAGCCTTGATGCCAGCTAGACCTTGTTTCTTTACGAATTTTGGTATGTTGTACGGAGCTTCTGCTTCTGCAAGCTTTGCTTGCTGCCTAACTTTAAGCCCTACTCCAAGTAGGCCTATAGCTGGGTCTGCAAGGTGTAGTAAAGTCGTAGTGGTCTGTAAGTTGTTTCTCCTTAGATAGATTCGCGCGCATTGTTCTAATTCTCCAGGGTCGTGTTCCCACGATGTCACAGGACGATCATCACCAGCCATCATCTTATCGAGTAATGAAGGGTAGCCTTTTATTGCATGACGTATGGCAACTCCACCTCTTTCTTCTTCGCTCAATTGCTCGTATAGGTCTAGCCCCTTTTTCCATGACTCTTTATCTCCATGTTCACCCAAGGTGAGAAAAGCCTCTGCTCGCCGGACTGAAATATCACTACCTATGTCACTCAAACCATTGGCGAAAAATCCATTAAAGACAAATTCCATCCGCAACGCTCTGCGTGCCTGGACATATGCCGAAGGATCTCCCCGTTGTCCAATGATTGCGTAAGCTTCGGCTTTTGTAACTCGGTCCTTTATGCTCTGAGCCGTACTGTAGGCTTGCTGCCAATGAGACAACGACTGCATCGTAACTGCAGAGCTTGCAAGAGCATCAACTTTTAAGCGTGGGTCGGATATTTTCGAAACACTCTCGCCTACATTTACTTGGTCGTCTAGTTCAGCAAAAGCTTTCGCGATTGCCAAATGAGCTTTGTCTCGATCATCACTTGGGGGGATACCTTCGGCAATTTGTTGTGCTTCGAACATCAGATAATCTTTTACGTTTGTCTCGAATAGCTCACGATAGCTTTCGTGAGTTAATGCTACGACTGCGGGACTTTCTGGCAGAGTATAACGACTAGGTAGACTCATGCTATTATTATAGCACAAGCACTATAATATGTCAATGTTTAGCATAACTTAGGAACGGTGTTGATTTAAAGGACGACAGTATAAATGTCTGCGTAAACTAGAATAGACAGTAATGCTACCGACGAAAATCGCCAGATTCTAGCTTCTCTTTGTTGTTTTTCATAATTTGATCTGCTTTTCCGGCAGCACTTTCAGGGGCCGCAGGCAAACCAGGGTTCAGCAACGTATATTCGCCTACTTCAACTACTCCGTTTGTATTCAGCGTTACTATCTGTACCCCGACCGGCTTGCCATCTTCAAAGGTTACTAGGGTTGCGCTTGCAGGTCTACGCAGCTTTCCTAATGCAATAGCATACGAGGCCCCTCCACTAGTGCCGTTTGTGAGCTCGTAGCCTGTTGCACCATTTTCACCTAACACCTCACTAGGCTTGGTTTGGACATGCGTGTCTCCGCTGAGCGCTAGGTCGGCACAGCCTTGCGCGATAGCATCAGATGCATATGATTTTTTTGCCACCATAATCACATTCACGCGCTCATCACTTTCGCACGCTGTCTTGGTTACATCGTCTGTTAGTTCCTGGTCGCTAATATCACCCTGTTTACGCTCTGGGGTGAAGTCGCTGTCATGAGGGTCATTTCGTAGTATAAAGGTAATGCCTTCAAAGGTAATAACCTCGTCGTCTGCTGTTATCGCGTCGTTGTCTTCCCAGTACCTCAGTACATCCCCACCGGCATCATGATTGCCTGTGATAACGAGGATCTTCATGCCCTTGAACACCTCGTGTAGTGAGCGCAGGCTGAATTCCTCGCTGCTGCTACCAGACGACGTATCATCGCCCAGATCCATCACAAAGCTGGCACCACCAAGGTCGGCAATTTTACGCAGGGATTTGTCTACCAAATAGTTTAGGTGCCGGTCACTCAAGCTCATACCAACCTTTTGTCCTTCTTCGGGAACATGAAACTCGCTCGCATGAGATTCGATAGTTTGCTCGAGGTCGGTATAAAAAACCTCTGAAGCAAGATAGCTATCGATAATACCGTTTATCAGGCGTTCGCCTGCTGCTGTCAGTGCAATATCACGTATCTCCACGTCTGCAAGTTCTGGCACCAACGCCGCACGGGGTACTTTGTCGACAATCGGAACAAAGCCCACTTGTTCAATGGGAGTATAAGACTCGGTGGCGACGACAGCTACTGCGCTACTAGCGAGAAACGCTGCACCCAAGCTGGTTGTAAAATGTTTTTTATCAGCGAGGCTACTGAGAAACGCTGACATTTCCTTGCCTGCAAACCGGATCGCCCCCCCTACGCCAAGCGCTGTTAACATGCCAAGTAGCATGCTGAAGCGTAGATGGTCGGATAGGTTGTCGCGTAGCTCATTTATTTCAATATCTGGCTCGACAAGCAGCGAACCGTAGCTTTCATACAAGGCGTCGATCATTTCCGAGCTCTGTACAGCGGATGCTTCCGTGAGGCTGTTGCCCACATCAACCGTGGCGCCAAGGCCAAACGGGGTGTGTATGGGAATGCGAGCATCTGGCAACACACCCAGTTCGGCTGTCGCGTAGCCATCGGAGGCAGGAGATATGCTGGTGAATGACCCAGCGACTTCCGCATCGAAAGATCTGTTGTAGCTGGCCACGCCTACACCGAACCCCGCGACAACGCTAAAGGTGGCTGCGCCGATTTTTTTTGTCATCTCCCAATACAGCTCGTCTAGAGGTATTGGTTCGTCATTCTCTCTACGGTGGTGGCCATCCATTTACACCTAGGATACTACTATTAGCATATATTCTCAACACTTTGTAAATACTGCTACAATAGAGCCATGAGTGAGCCGAGTATTTTTACGAAAATTATTAACGGTGAGATTCCTTGCCATAAGGTGTATGAAGACGACAAAACGCTGGCATTTTTAGACATATACCCAGCTGCAGAAGGCCACACCTTAGTGATTCCGAAGACTGAAGTTGAGTTTGTGTGGGACATGGATGATGAAGACTACAGTGCTGTCATGGCGACCGTAAAAAAGGTTGCACGCCATATGCGCGAAGTAACAGGTAAAAAATATGTTGGCGTAAAGATTATCGGAACCGATGTACCTCATGCGCATGTACAACTTATTCCGTTCGATGTATCGTCTGAAATGTTTAACCCCCAGCGCACAGATGCCGAGCCTCACCATGAAACGCTCGCGGCGGTGGCAGAGAAGCTTCGTTTCTAGATGATTACCATCGTTTCGGTAGGTAAAAAACACGAAGACTGGGTACGCACAGGCATAGAACGCTATGAAAAGCGCCTGAAGAAGCCGTTTGATATAGAATGGGTACTTTTGCCGCATTCATCGCGCGAGGGCTTACAGGCACGCCAGGAAGAGTCTGAGCGCATAGTTTCACGGCTGGAAAGCAATGATTTTGTTGTGTTACTAGACGGAACGGGCAGAATGCTCGACTCCCCTGCCCTATCGGTGTTGTGCGAAGCCCGATTCGTGTCGGCTGAGAACCTGGTGTTTGTCATAGGTGGTGCGTATGGTGTGAGCGACTACGTGAAAAAGCGCGCTAATGTCGTGTGGTCGCTATCTGACCTTGTGTTCCCTCACCAACTGGTACGATTACTACTGGTAGAACAGCTGTACAGGGCACAAGAGATCGCCAAAGGCAGTGGGTATCACCACGCTTAGCTAGAACAGACTGTTGACAAAACACAAAGCTTATGCTATATTGGTATCTGTAAACCAATCAAAACAAACATGAAATCACTTACCACCACAGCATTTACTACCGTCCTCGTGAGCCTACTTACCCTTACGGGCATAGTGTTACACGATACAAAACTAGATAAACTTGCTCGTACGTTTATTGGTGTTCCTGCTATCGCTGCGGTGACCGAAGGCGTGGGCCACTCTGTTAAAACAGATGATCATACGCACGTTGAGCGATTTTCTTTTCGGGAAATGAAATCACAAGATCAACCAAAGCGTATGCCACGCTATCTAGAGC